>NZ_JBSFMS010000037.1:0-55649 GCF_053599675.1 Streptomyces sp. NPDC000880
TCACTTTCCGCGGCGACGCGATGGCACTGCTCGACGACGACGTGTACCGCAGGCTGGCGGCCCGTGCGGCCACCGCGGGCGACGAGGGTAAACGTGCGGCCAATGCTTCCCGGTGATGAGCAAGTCGTGGGTGGAAGGGTCCACGGCGATGCCGTTCACGTTGCCGGGACTCCGAGCAGCGGGCGGAAGATCTGGGAGGGCGCCGATGTGCAGGGTCGCCTTCACGCGCCCTGTGTCGGGATCGATGCGGGCGATGTCATCGGTGGGCCAGACATTGGCCCACACGTCCGTGCCGGTGCACTCAAGCTCGTTCAGCCCGCTTACGGGCCCGTCACCGTCGTGGACCGCGATCCGGCCCAGCAGCTCAAAGGACTGCGGGTTGCGCAGCGACAGGGTTGCGCTGCCGTCACTCATCATGAGCCGGCCCCGTGCTCGATCGTGGCACAGGCCCCAGCCCTCACCGTCGTAAGTCACCCGGCGCAGCTCGGCCAGGGTCCGGCCGTCCCGGAACACGGCCGTATGCTCACGCCACGTCAGATGCCACAGCCCGCCGTCGGCTAGGGTCAGGCCTTCGCCGAACCATGAGGCGGGCAGTGCCACGCGTCGGCTCACCCGGCCCGAGGACAGATGTGTCTTCTGTACCCAGGACTGCCGGTACATTCCGGAGCTCTCGTACAGCGAGCCGGCCAGAACTTCCAGGCCCTCGGTGAAGGCGCTGGCGTCATGCGGCAGTACCTGAATCACCTTCGCTTCCAGTTCCATTGGATCGGCGGGCACTGCCATACGGCCAGCCGGGGGCACACCGGTCAGCCCAGAGAACACGATGAGGCATGCACTGACCGTCAGACCCCGTAGGACTACTGACCGTCGCGATCCAATGAGGGGCACGAGAGGCCTCCAGGGCAGAGCGACAGGACGACCCCCAGGGCAGGAAAGGGGCCATCCGGCCACCGTTAGCCAAATCTACTTTGGGAGCGCGGAGAAGGCCCGTCATCCGTGCGGCCGGCCCCGAGCAGCTTGGCTAGCTCCTCGGGGCCGAGTTCTTGGTTTCCGGCGGAAATGCCCAACGGTCACTGCACGTCTCCCCAGTAGCCAGGGAGCGCCGTGACGTGGACGCCCTCCTGCTCCGACATGCGGGTCACGTTCGGGTCGGCGCTCCAGACGCTGAGATTGGCGAACTGGCGGTGGGCGGCGCGCAGACGTTCCCGCTTCACCACGGCTCCGGGCCGGTAGTCACCGCGGCACCGCATCAGGACCAGGGTGGGCGGCACGTCGTGCAGGGCCAGCCAAGCGGCTACGTCCTGCTCCAGGCGCCGGTCCCCACCGGTCATGACGAGGACGGTCGCACCCCTCTCGTGCGCCCGCCGGGCGGCGTTCACGACGTCGTGGTTGGGCGGGCAGCCGAGGCTCGCGCGGTGGAACGCCGAGGCGTCTTGCGCCAGGTGCCGGATTCCGGAGACGTCGATGAGACCGCCTTCGAGGTCGAAGGCGACAGCGGCGCGCGGGGCGACAGCCGTGGTCGCTGGGCCCTCGTTGTAGACGCGGATGATCTCTTCGGCCTTGGTGGTGCACGGCTGGCACATCCCCTTGTGGCCGCATATCGCCGCAGCGAGGGCGTCGACGGCGCCTGTCGAGGCGATGCCGACGAGGGCCGCACCCTTCCTCCGGTGGTTGTCGCACGCCCGGGTCTTGCCCTCGCGGGTGCCGCATGCGATCAGCGCGACGAGCTGCTCGAGGTCGACCGTGGCTGATGCCGTGTCAGGCACGGCGGTGAGGGTGGGGCTCATCGGTAGCAGTCCTTCGGGGCGCGCGACTTGTGGTGTGAGATGGTCTGGAGGTCGTTCCCGACGTGCTCGTACGCGGTCATCAACTGACACGCAGTGCAGCGGTAGGCGACATACCGGCCCAGGGGATCGGTCCGGGACGTCGGGTTGCCCTGGCGGCCGCCGGCCAATCCACTGCGCGGCCAGAGCACCGTCGATGGCACGGTGGTCGACGGAGAGCACAAGCGTCATCTGCGTCGCGACCTCAACGGCGCCGTCGACGACGACCGGTACCGGCCGTCCGGCGCCTACCGCGAGGATGGCGGAGTGCGGCGGGTTGATGATCGCCGAGAACTCATCGACGCCGTACATCCCCAGGTTGGTGACCGTGAGGGAACCGCCCTCCAAGTGTCCCTGCTGCAAGGTGCCTTCGTTGGCCTTCCCTACGTACGTCTTGACCTCACGCGCGATCGCGCTGGGAGACATCCGCTCGACTGAGCGCAGGACCGGCGTGACCAGTCCGCGCTCAGAGGCAATGGCCACCGCGAGGTCCACCGACTCGAACTGCCGCATGCCCTCGTCGGTCCAGATCACGTTGGCGTCGGGGACCGCCTGGTGCGCGACCGCGACCGCCCCGATCACCAGGTCGTTGACCGAGATCTTCTGTGGCGACACCTCGTTGAGCTGCTTGCGCAGGGCGAGCAGGCCATCGATACGGGCCGTCCGCTTGACGTAGAAGTGCGGGACCGTCTGCTTGCTGGCGGTCAGCCGGCTCGCCACGGCGCGCCGCAGCCGGGTGTGGGGAACGTCGCGGAAACCGGCGATCTGCGGCTGCGGGCCTGCCGTCCGCACGGGCTGGGCGGGCACCGGCTGGGCGGCCACCGGCTCGGCCGGCACGGGCTCGGCCGGCACCGCCACCGCACGGGCTTCCTCGACCGCCCGCTCCACGTCCCGGCGCACGATACGGCCGTGCGGACCGGTACCGCGGACCTGGTCGGTCGTCAGGCCCGCCTCTTTCAGAATCCTGCGCGCCAGAGGGCTGATGAACACCCGGGCGTTCTCCGACTCCGTGGTGACCGGCGGAGCCGTCTGGGTGCTTGGCGATGCCTCGGACGGTGTCGCCGGCGTCTGCTCCTCGCCGGTCGGGCCGGCCAAGACGCCGAGCTCCGCCAGGAGCTGTTCGACGTCGGCTCCAATCTCCGACTCGTCGCCGACGAGCGCCATCGGCGCACCGACCTCGACCGTGGAACCATTGGGGACAAGCGCGCGAAGGATCACCGCGTCCGACTCGGCCGCCACCTCGACCAGGGCCTTGTCGGTCTCCAGGACCACGATGGGGTCCCCGGTCTTGTACGGGGTGTTCTCCTTCACCAACCACTCGGACAGGACGGCTTCCGTCGCTCCGGCGGCGACTTCGGGCACGCGAAGCAGCGTTGCCATGGTCTACTCCTAGCTCTCGGGCCGTGAGGTCAGTTCGAGGCGATGTCGCGCAGGGCGCTGACGACTTCTTCGGTACGAGCGATCGCCGCCCGCTCCAGGACCTTGCTGATGCTGGGCGACGCCTCACCACCGGTGACGCGCTCGATCGGGGCGTCGAGCCAGTCGAAGAGGCGACGCTGGATCTCATCCGCGAGCCACCCGCCGTAGGACGTGCCCTTCGCCCCCTGTTCGACGATGAGCACCCGGTTGGTCTTCTTGATGCTCGTTTCGATGGTGTCCCAGTCGAGGCTGGCCCGGTCGAGCCAGCGCAGATCGATGAGGTCGGCCTCGATCTGCGGCACCTGGTCGAGCGCTTCCATGCAGTGGTTGACCATCGACAGGTAGGAGATCACCGTGAGGTCCCCTCCCTCCCGTCGCAGTGCCGCCTTGCCCACGGGAATGCGGTAGTCGAGATCGTCGACCGGTCCCATCCCTGTCGTCGTGTAGAGATCGACGTGCTCCAGGACGACCACCGGGTCGTCGCAGGCGAGCGCGGTGTTCATGAGACCCACGTAGTCGAAGGGGTTCGACGGGGCGATCACCCGTAGCCCCGCCGCCGTGGTCAGGACGCCGGCCGGATCCATCGTGTGCTGCGATCCGTACCCGGTTCCGGCCGCGAGCTTGGACCGCAACACGAACGGCACGGCGCTGTCGCCGCCGAACATGTGCCGGGCCTTGGCGACCTGGTTGAACAGCTGGTCGGCCGCCACCCACATGAAGTCGGCGTACATGAACTCGACCACCGGGCGGAACCGGCCGTCGAGAGCCATGCCGCCGCCCAGGCCCGCGAACGCGTTCTCGCTGATGGGCGTACCCAGCACCCGATCGGGGGACGACTCCAGCGCCCGCTTTGTCGCGCCGTTGGTCCCGCCCCTGAGCCGGTTGACGTCCTCGCCCATCACGACGATTCGCTCGTCGGTCTCCATCCGGCGTCCGATCACGTCGCTCACGACGTCGATGAACCGTCGCTCCTCCAGCTTTCCGGAGAAGGTGGCGGCCTCTTCGTAGCGGCTGCCGTCAAGTTCGCTCAGGTCTCCGCGGACACCCGCGTCGACGAACGTGCTGTCCGGCCAAGCCGCGGGCTTGATGCGGCGCTGGCCGGGCTTGCCGCCCGGCGCCTGTTCCAGGAGCGAGTCGCCGATCTCCTGCATCACCGCCGCCACCTGCTTCTGCGCGGCCGTTATTTGCCGCGCGGTCGCGAGCTTGCGGCGGATGACGTTGGCTCGCAGCTGCTCCAGGGGGTCGCGGTCACGCCATGCCTTCTCCTCGGCCTTGTCCCGGTAACCGAAGGCGCTGCCGGGGTAGGCCCCGTTCTGGTGGAAGTACCGGTACACCTCGGCCTCGATGATGGTCGGGCCGCGGCCGGCGCGCATGTGCTCGAGGGCTTCGTTCATGGCCAGGTTGACGGCGAGGGCGTCCATGCCGTCCACTCGCCAGCTGGGTATGTTGAACCCGGCCCCCCTGCCCGACAGCCTGGGCTCCGCCGTTACCTCGCTGACCGGGGTCGACACGGCGTACAGGTTGTTCTCGATGAAGAAACAGATGGGCAACCGCCAGGCCGCCGCGAGGTTGAAGGTCTCCAGGACCGAGCCGATGTTCACGGCACCGTCACCGAAGTAGGTCACGGTGACAGCGTCCGTCCCCGCGTGAAGCTGGTTCCAGGCGAAGCCGGCGGCTTGCGGGACACCGCCGCCGACGATGGCATTGGTACCCAGCGCCCCGGCCTCCCGCCACTGCAGGTGCATCGAACCGCCCCGGCCGCGGCAGAAGCCGTCGGACAGACCGCAGATCTCGGCAAGGGTGCGTCGAAGCACCGTGCGTACGTTGTCGTCCAGCTCGGGCAGCCCCTCGGACTTCTCGGGCAGGACGTGGCCGAATGCCTTGGCGAGGAACTGGTGATGTCCGCGGTGCGTGCCGTTGACAAAGTCGTCGCTGCGCAGCGGCAGCAGGGATCCGACCGCGCCGCCCTCCTGCCCGATGCTCGAGTGCACGGGACCGTGGATGAGACCTTCACCGGCGAGTTCGAGCGCGTACTCCTCGAATGCCCGGATCCACAGGCCCTGGCCGAGCATCCCCAGCAGCAGGGCGGGATCCGCGACGTCCCAGTCATCGGCTGAGGCGCTCAGCTCGACCCAGGGCGAGCTGGGGGTCAGTGGGTTACGGCTGGGCATGGGCGCTCCCTGAAAAGTAACTGAACACCTTGAATGGATCCATTTTAGTAACGTAGCTCGTCCGAGCCTGGCTGTTTCCCATAGACTATGCGCCGCAGCACACACGAAGGCAAGCTCAATGGATCCATTTGGAGAATCATGCCAATCCCAGGACTGACGGGCCTCGACCACATCGGCCTCACCGTGCCCGACCTCGCTCAGGCACGCGAGTTCTTCGTGGACGTGCTCGGGTGCGAGTACATGTACGCTCTGGGCCCCTACCAGGACGACGGTCACTGGATGAGCGAGCACCTGGGGGTCGACGACCGAGCGGTGATGCGCCGGCTGCACTTCTTCCGGTTCGGCGGTCAAGCGCTGTTCGAGGTCTTCGAGTACGAGGCGTCCGACCAGCGCACGCAGACGCCCCGTAACAGCGATGTGGGCGGCCACCACGTGGCGCTGTACGTCGAGGACCTCGACGCTGCGATCGACGACCTGCACCGGCGCGGCCTGCGGGTACTGGGCGAGCCGACGACGAGCAAGGGCGCCAGCGAAGGCCAGCGGTGGGTCTACTTCCTGTCACCATGGGGGATGCAGTTCGAGCTGGTGTCCTACCCCAACGGCAAGGCCTTCGACCATAACCCGCAGGCCTTCGACTGATCAGGAGTGTTGACAGGAGTGAGGCAAATGTCCGACGGGAACGGCACCCTGCGATCCGCTGTCGCCAGTCAGCGGATCGCCGACCAGCTGCGTGAGCGCATCCTGTCGGGCCAACTGGCCCCGGGCACGCGGATCATCCAGGACGAACTCGCGGAAGAACTGCGAACCAGCAGGCTGCCGGTCCGTGAAGCACTGCGCATCCTGCAGTCGAGGGGTCTGGTCACCCTGCGCGCCAACCAGGGCGCCTGGGTCACGCAGATGGACATGCGGGAGTGCGAGCTGAGCTACAAGATTCGTGAGCGGCTGGAACCACTACTGCTCGCCGAATCGGCGCCGCACCTGACGGACGCGGACGTCGCCGAACTGGCCGAACTCCAGGAGCACATCGAGCAGACGCACGACGTCGAACAGTTCCTGGTGCTCGACCGGCAGTTGCACTGGGCGACCTACCGGCATCACCAGGCGGACGGGCTCGCGAACATCGTCGCGCGGTTGTGGGACACCACGCAGCACTACCGCCGAGCCTTCACACGGCTGACCGCCGACCAGCGCAGGTGGATCATCAGCGCTGAGCACCGCCTGCTGATCGAGGCGCTGCGTGACCGCGACCACCGGTCCGCCGAGCGGATCCTCGAGCTGCACATCCGCCGCACGCGGGTCGAACTCTCCCGGCACCCGGAAGTGTTCGACACGGGGCCCGCGAGCGAGTGAGCCGTACCGGCGGCTGCGATCAACCGCTCACGCGGGGAAGCGACGAGATACGTCTTCCGGGGGGACGGAATGGGCGCCGAGGCCGGCGGGCCCTTCGGCCGCCGCCGTGGGCCATCGCTTCCGCACCGCGCCGTCACGCTGGGTCCTCGGGGAATCTTCAAGCCTCCCCGCGGGATCCTCGCTCAACACGCGGCCGCGCATCAGCAGGTCAGCGGATTTCGTTGGTTCCCCGAAGTAGCGGTGGCCTCACCCCACCGGTCCGCTCGACATGTGCGCGTCGCGCCCCTGCCACACGCTGTAAGCATGACCAACGATGCTCCAGAGGCGTTCCACCCCGCCCCCATCGTCGTCCTCGGCGTCGTGCCGGGCGACCCGCCGTTCCGCGTGGTGGAGATCAACGGGGAGGTGGCCGGGCGTGCCTACGACATGCTGGATGTGATCAGGCTGGCGCACCGGGCGGGGCTGACCGATATCGACCTCGACGATCCCGCGGTCGTGAGATGGGTCGGCGGAGACAAGTACAAATGGGTCCCCTGAGCGGGCAGGTTTCTGGCGTATCCGGGTCATGCCCCCAATAGGGGTGGTGACGAAATGTGCCCTCCGTGGTGACGATATGCGGGCGCGTACGAACTTTCGACGCGAACGGAACGGGTCAGCCCCCACGGCGACTTCCATGCCGCCAACCTCCCTACCCGGGCGTCATCCTCGATGCCAACGACACGGCACGCTTGCGGGCACCGTGATTTACGCGCCGTGCGGTGTCTGGTACTTCACCAGGTGACGGGCAGTCCGTGTAGTCCTCGCAGGAGGCTCGGGCGCCATTCAGCAGGGGTGGATGGGTGCGCCAGGGCGAGGTGGGGGAGGTGTTCGAGGAGGGTTCGGAGTGCGATTGCGGCTTCCATACGTGCCAGCGGTGCGCCGAGGCAGTGGTGTATGCCGTGGCCGAATGACAGGTGGGTGCGGGTGTTGGCGGGATCGCGGTGGATGTCGAAGCGGTCCGGGTCGGGGAACAGTGCCGGGTCTCGGTTGGCGGCGGCCAGGCTGAGAATGACGGGGTCGCCCTGGGGGATGGTGGTGCCGGCGATCGTCATTGTTTCGACGGGGTAGCGGTAGGCCGCGGCCAGTGCGGGGGGCTCGTAGCGCATGGCTTCCTCCACGGTGCCTTCCAGGAGTGTCCAGTCCGCTCGTAGGGCGGCGAGCAGGGCAGGGTGGCGGAGTAGCAGGTGAACGGCGCTGGCGATCAGGTTGGCCGTGGTCTCGTGGCCGGCCACCAGGAGCAGGAAGGCCATGCCGAGCAGCTCCGGCGGTGTCAATGGCTCTTCCTGTGTGCTGTTGGTGTGGGCAAGGGCGTGCAGCAGATCACCTTTGGCTGAGCCGTCCGCTTCGTTGTGCGGGGCGGGCGGCAGGCTTCGCTTGGTGTCGATGAGCTCGGTGAGATAGCCGGTCATCGCCGAGGCGGCGGCTGAAGCTGCCTCGTGGCTGGTGGCAGAGACGATCTCGGCGGACCAGGCGCGAAAGGTGTCCCGGTCCGCGCTCGGTACTCCGAGCCGTTCACAGATCACGGTCACCGGCAGGGGGAAGGCGTAGGCGTCGACAAGGTCGGCCCGCCCGACCGGGATCATCGCGTCGATGAGGCCGTCGGCTATGTCCTGGACGCGTTTTCGCAGTGCCAGGATGCGGTGCCGCGTGAACTCACCTGCCACCAGCCGTCGTAGCCGGGTGTGATCCGGCGGGTCGACCTGCAACAGGTTCCGCCCGATCGCGTACCCGCCGTCGTGGGTCCAGGAGGCGGAGTGCCGGATGTCGTTGCGCAGTCGCTCGTCGGCGAGTGCGGCTCGTACGGCGGCGGCGTCGGTCACCAGCCATGCAGACTCCTTCGAAGGCAGCAGGACGTGGTGGACGGCACCCTGCGCGCGCAGTTGTGCGTAGCGGCTGTGGGGATCAGTGGTGAAGTGGGCTTGGTCGGGGACCAGTTCGACGAGTGTCACGGTGCCTGCCCTCCGGGGTCATGGACGTGCGACGGATGACTGCGGTAATGACGACCACTGACAACTGGGGGGTGCTCCCCGTTTGCCGGTCCTGACCGTAGCAGAAAGTGGGGAGTGCTCCACGGTTTGGGGTAGCGTGGAGCCGTGAGACAAGACGCGCAGCGCAACCGCCGACGGATCCTGGACGCTGCCCGGGAGGTGTACGCGGAGCAGGGCGTGGAGGCGCCCCTCGACGTGATCGCACGCCGGGCAGGTGTCGGCAACGCCACGCTCTACCGGCGGTTCCCCGACCGCGCTGCCCTGATCGAGGCTGTGTTCCACGACCTGCTGGCAGCGACACGTGAAGTGGGCGAGCGTGCCCGCGAAACCGAGGATCCCTGGACGGGTCTGGTCGCCTACGTGATGCACATCTTCACCGGACTTGCCGCAGACCGGGGCGTCACCGACCTGATGACCACGACCATTCCCGGCATTCCCTCGCTGGAAGACCTGCACGCCCACAACACCGAAACGTTCGGTCAACTACTCGCACGCTGCCGCGAGAGGGACATCGTCTGTGACGACGTCACAGTGGAGGACCTGCTCTTCGTCCTCGCGGCCCTCGGCCGGGCAGTGCCTGCCGCTGAGGCCGCATCCCCCGGCGCATGGCTGCGTCCACTGACCCTCTTCCTCAACGGTCTGTGTGCCCCCGCCGCGTCACTCCCCGGCACCCCGCTCGCCCCGCACCAACTGCAGCAGGCGCTGTCGATACTTCACTCGCGCTGACTCAGAGCCACATTGGTCGGGCGGAACCGTCGCGTCACGCAGTCCGGCGACCGGCGGCGTTGGTGTGGTCGGTGACGACGGCGGTTCGTCCGTGGCCCGGGCGCGGGGTGCTGGGGGCTCCTGAACCATCTGCATGGTCACCTCGTGGTCGGCGCAGCAGCCGGGGGCGGGCTGATTGCACCCGTCGCCCCTGCACCGCATCGTGCCGGGCACCGCGTCGCCCAGCGCAGTTCCAGCGCAGTTCCAGCGCCGACGGGCCGGCTCGGCGGCCGCGGCCGCCGGCCCCATAGCCACCAGCACGTCGGGAGGGCCCGCGCACGCCGGCCCGAGCACCGCCGCCGGCGCGAACGCCGGGGCTTGGTACCGCCGGATGAGACGGGAAGGACCGGGGCGCGGCCCGGCAGCCGCCGCGCCCCCGTTGCCCATGCCCTGGCTTCAACCGTGCCGGCGGCGTTCACGGACCGTGCGCGCGGCCGGCACGGGGCTCACGACGCGCGCCAGCCGCTCCAGCGCTGGACCGAGACTTCGATCACCGGTCCGCCGGGTGGCAGGTCGGCGTACTGCTGGTATTTCGCTGTGAGGAGGCTGATGCAGTGGGCGGCCTCGGGGGACCGGTCCGGTGACGGGAGCACTCGGGCTTCGCCATCGGCCCGGGCCCACCACAGGCGGTCCCAGTCCTCCTCGTAGTGGTCGGTCAGCAGGCAGACCGACGGGTTGGCGGCGATGTTGGCCAGGCGTTTCAGCCGCGTCGTCCGCTTTGGTTTGCGGTCCACGGCCAGCATCACCGTGTCGCCGTCCAGGGCGAACACCACCGGCACCAGGTGCGGGCGGGCCACCGTGTCGGTCGTCGCGAGGTGGGCGATGCGTGCAGCGGCGAACCGCTCCCGTGCCTCAGCGCTCGTCAGAGCGGGCATCGCACCCACCCCTTTCCGGCAGTCACGGCGGTCACGGCGGTTATGGCGGCTACGGATTCTCGGATCGGTCCCACGTTCCCGAGGCGCAGCGGTTTCCAGCGTCTCAGCGGTACGGGGCAGCGACTTCGGCCAGCCGGTCCAGGTACTCAAGCGTCTCCCGCTCGGGCATCGTCGGCACGTAGAGCAGCAGCCGCTCGACCCCCACACGGCTGTAGCCCTCGATCTGCTCGGGATCGTCGGGAACCGCGTACACCGTCACCGGCACCTCTCGTTCGGCAAGGGCGCGCAGCCGCTCGATCTGCGCACCGAGCTGCTGCGGCGGCACACTGTTGGCCAGCCACGCGTCTCCGAGCTGCGCGACCCGCCGGAACGCGCCCTCGCCGCCGCCGACGTAGATCGGCGGGTGGGGGCGCTGCACGGGCTTGGGCCAGGCGAAGACCGGATCGAAGTTCACGAACTCGCCGTGGAACTCCGCCTTCTCCGCGGTCCACAGCTCTCGCATGGCGCGCAGCCGCTCGTCGGCGAGCCGGCCGCGGGTGGAGGGGTCGGCGCCGTGGTTCCTCATCTCCTCACGGTTCCAGCCGACACCGACGCCGAAGATCACGCGGCCGCCGGAAATCAGGTCGAGCGAGGCCACCTCCTTCGCCGTGATGATCGGGTCGCGCTGCGGGATCAGCGCGATGCCGGTCCCCAGCAGCAGCCGCTCGGTCACCACACCGATCGCGGTCAGGGCGACGAAGGGGTCAAGGGTGCGGTAGTACATCTCCGGCAGCTCACCACCGCCCGGGTAGGGCGTCTGGCGGTCCGCCGGGATATGGGTGTGCTCGGCGATGAACAATGAGTCGAAGGCACGTTCCTCAAGCGCGGTTCCGAGCGAGGTCGGGCTGATGCCCTGGTCGGTGATGAAGGTCGAGACTCCGAATTTCACGACGGCTCCGTCGAGGGTCGAGTACGGGAAAGAACGAGTGGCACAGATCTGCTGACTACCCACCCCGGGCGATCCCGCTGCCATGACCACCCGGGAGAACCATCGCGGAGCACGGTTCCGGGCCCGCGGTCGCAAGAACGAGCCGGGGTGCCGGCGGACGCGCATCGGCGGCCCGCCGGTTCAGAACCCCGGCGCGGAGTCCGCTTTGGCAGGGCCACCCCTCCTTTGCCTCCGCCATCGCGGACCTCCTTGATCGGCGGGTCGCCCGCTGCGGTGACCTGCTCACCGCGCACATCACCGACTTCGGCGGTAAGCACGCCCGCCTCGCCGAGCGACTGCGGTCCCTGGACGAAGCCCCCCAGGCGGTCGTCCACGGTGACCTCTTCCCGGAGAACATCCTGGTGGACGACGATCTCCGGCCTTGCGCCCTGGTGGACTACGGCTTCCTGTCCACGGCCGGAGACCCCCGGTTCGACGCCGCTGTCAGTGCGGCGATCTTCACCACGGGAACCGAGCACGCACCGGAGATCACCCAGCTGCTCACCACGCGTTTCGCCGACGAGTTCGGCTACCGCGTCGAGGACCTGCTGTTGTACCGCGCCGCCTACGCGCTGGCGACGAGTGACGCCTTCGCCCCGGGCGGCGGTGACGAGCACTTCGCCTGGTGCACCTCGGTGCTCAACGACTCCGCGGTCGCCGACGCCCTGGATCCGGTGAAGAACCGACCGCGGCGCCCGGCCGGCCTTACTACCGCAGATGACGCCGGCGAACCGGGAACCGCCCGCCAGGCGCGCTCTCGGCACGCCGAGGCCGTTCGTGCCGCCGCTGTCGACGAACTCGGCATTGTCGAGGGATGGAGGTCAGGCACGCGGTTGACGGGGTTGATCGCCGCGCGCCGCGCTCTTCTCCTTGATGCGCACCGTTTCTTTCCGAACCTCGGCCTGGGTAGCACGTTCCCGCTGCAGCCACTCGGGACGGTCCGCCTTCAGCGCGTCGATCTGCTCCGTGGTGAGGGCGTCAGTGACTCCGCCACGCGCGAGACCTGCGATGGAGATGCCCAGCTTCGCCGCGACCACCGGCCGGGGATGCGGGCCGTTGCGTCGCAGTTCCAGCAGCCACTCGGGCGGGTCGGCCTGCAGCGCACTCAACTCGGTGCGCGAGACGACACCCTCCTGGAACTCGGCGGGGGTGGCTTTGAGGTACACGCCCAGCTTCTTCGCCGCGGTTGCGGGTTTCATCGTCTGGGTGGTCTGGTGCGACGTCATGGTGTCAAGGGTATCGAGCGTGTGCGCTACCGCCGACCATGACCGGTAACCACGACCGGTAACCTGGCGGAGTGACAGGCTCGGAAGCAACCCCTTCGTTCAGGCTGGCGTATGTCCCGGGGGTGACGCCCACCAAGTGGGTGCGGATCTGGAACGAGCGGTTGCCCGACGTCCCGCTGACCCTGATCGCGGTGTCCGCCGCCGAAGCACCCGACGCGTTGAGGAGCGGTGGCGCCGACGCGGGTCTCCTGCGGTTGCCGATCGACCGGACGGACCTCAGCGCGATCCCCCTCTATACCGAGACGACCGTGGTCGTGGTCCCGAAAGACCACGTCGTGGCGGCGGTCGACGAAGTGTCCGCCGAGGATCTGGCCGACGACGTAGTGCTGCATCCCCTCGACGACACCCTCGACTGGGAGCGTCGGCCGGGACGGCCCGCGAATGAGCGTCCCGCTACGACGGCGGACGCCGTCGAACTGGTGGCGGCGGGAGTGGGACTACTCGTCGTCCCGCAGTCACTCGCCCGCCTGCACCACCGCAAGGACCTCACTTATCGGCCGGTGTCGGACGCCCCCGAGTCGCGTATCGCGCTGTCGTGGCCGCAGGACGAGACCACCGATCTGGTGGAGGACTTTATCGGGATCGTCCGTGGGCGGACCGTCAACAGCTCACGGGGTCGCTCTCCGGCCCCGGCCCTGGCTCAGCCGAAGCGCAAGCACCCCGACACAGGCGGCGCACGGCGGAAGCCCGCAGACGGCAAGTCGACCGGCAAGAGCCCACGGAGCGGATCCGGCGGCCCCAAAGGCGGCAAGCGTGGCAAACCCCGCCGCCGGTCGTAGCCGGGTGTCGCGCATCCGTGGGCTCCGGGCAGCGTTCACCCGGCGGATCGGTCGGGCGGAGGAGGAGGGCGTGCAGCGGGTTGGTGCGGGCGGGTTTGAGGACGTCCAGCTGGCCCTCGCCGACGACGGCCAGCGTGCACGTGTGGCGTCGGAGCCCTCGCCTGCGGAGGCCAAAGCAAGCCGGGGTGACTCCCCGTTGCGGGGACCAGCGTCCCCAAGCCGATGATTTCGACCCAACCGGAGCAACGTCACCTCGCCCTTCCTTGAGCAGTCGTTGTCAACCCGACACCAGCCGCAATACCGCAGCGTGGTCGGAGTTCCACCCAGCCAGCTGCATCTTGAGCGCTCCCGACTCCGGGGCAGGCGGCGTCGGGGTGCTGCTGGCCCCACAGGTAGTGGTGCTCATACCACCGCCGCTTTGATGGAATGTGGCAGTGGTGCCGCAGGTGCCCTTCATGGTGCCGGAAGCCTGGCCACCGTTCGCGAGTGTCAGCTCGAAGTTGAGGCTGTCATCGGGCTTCACCTTGGTCACGGAGAGGGTGCCGCGGTCCAGGACGATGTCGACCGGTCTGGACACAGCGACCTCGCAGGTGCCATCCGCGCAAGCCGAGTAACGCATGCCGTCGGAGGCGATCGGCGGGGGCGGGAGCGGAGCCAATGTGGTGGGCGCGCTGGTGGACCTGCTGGGGCTCGCGTGCGCGGTGACCTTGCTCGTGGGCGTGCTCGAGGGTTTGCTGTCGTCTGATGTGCCGCTGTCGGACGGGGAGCCGCACCCCACCAGGAGAAGTGCCAGCAGAAGGGCGCCTCCGGCCGGCCAAGGCGAACGCGCGGACACGTTGGAAGCGGCAACGACACTCATGGGGACTCCTGGGCGTTGAAGATCGGGTTCGGTGGGGGACGATCTGCCGGTCGAGCTTCTTGCGCCACTGGGCACTCGTAAATCCTGTCAGAAAATGCTCTGTCCTGGCTCAACTCTCGGAACTGCTGGTTCGGTTCGTTGCCCCCCCCGGCTCCTGACGCCTTCGCCCGCCTTGGGCAGACCACGCAGCGCATCCAGGGCAAACACCTACTGTGGCGGGCACTGATGCACGTAGCGTCGGAGTCGGACCGCGTCGATACATCACGGCTCCAAGGGCTCATGGACCGGGCCACGAACCAGATGGCAACCGTGGACAGCCTGCACGACGCCGCGGCCAGAGCGGTCCTGAGCCGAGGCGGCGGCTGACGCGCGCCGAGACTTCAGCCGCGACGCCGGTTCGCGAACCGAGTCTTCAATCGGGGAAGACTTTCGGGGATGGCTCGGTCGCAGGGGCACGCAGTGTGGCCAACGGAGGTGTTGCCCGCTTTCAGCTGGGCCGCGAGATCCCGTACGACGAAGCCGGCCTGGCGCTGCTACGGTCCCGGCACGGAGTGTCTCGTAAATCACGGGCAACGTGCCGTCAGCCGGAGCCGGTCGGGTGGCTACGTTGCTCGCCGAAGACTGACCGCCGTCCTCGGTCCGGATCACCGCCGCCGACCGCAGTTCCCGCGGGAAGGTGGGGCAGTACGTTGTCGGCACCAGCGGCCGCCCGAACATCACGAATGACGGCCTGGTCTATCTGAAGTAACGGGCCGTCACCCCGATCGGCGGGAGACGCGGCGACCGGTGCCGGACGGCGCCGGTCCCCGCACTCGTGCGTCCGGCCACGCGGCGGGAGGCCGTTGGTACGCTGTGCCAGGTTGATCAGTCGTCGCAACTCTGTGCCCATCAGTTCTCAGCAGAGTGTTGTGAGCGGCCAACCGCCTTCGATAGGGTCAACGAACAGAATCAGCCACTGCCCGGACCCTTCAAGTCCGTTGTGTCGGCGTGACTTTTCAGGTCTGGGCTGGTTCGTAAGCCCTCCGGTCCTGTCCCGGCCGGTGGAGCTGCGCGGACCGCTCAGAGAGGAACTCGCCCGATGATGCCGCTCGAGATGGTGGCTGTGGAGTCGTTGATGACCCACGACTACGATATCCGGCGCTCCGAGGTGTATCGCCGGCTGCGCGCCAGGTACGGCTCGGTGGCGCCAGTCCATCTGATGGGCGTTCCGGTCTGGCTGGTTCTCAGCTATGACGAAGCACTGTCGGTGCTTCGTGACGAAAGCCTGTGGAAGAAGAGCCTGGTTCACTGGCGGGCCCACCGCGAGGGCAGGATATCGGCGGACTGGCCGATGCTGCCCACGCTGGAGTGCGACATGATGGTCTACTTCGACGACGAGCGGCACAGGTCCGCCCGGGCGGCGATGACGTACGCCATCAAGCCGTTCCAGGATCTCAATTGGCCCGCCGCCAGGGAGCTGAAGGCGCTGACCACACAGTACGCGGACGAACTCATCTCGTTCTTCTCCGAGGGCGCGGGAATCACCGGAAGCGCCGATCTGTGCGGCCAGTACGCACGGCCGCTGCCGCTGATGGTGACCAATCAGCTGCTCGGATTCGGCGAGGCCGACGACGAGGCGACCATGGACGCCTGGCAGGTGCTGGACGCGGGTCCGGACGCACCCGCCGCGGTCGGGCGCCTGATGGCCACGCTCCGCAAACTGGTCACGGAGAAACGGGCCCGGCCCGGTGAGGACATCCCCTCGTACCTGATCGCCGCGGATCCTTCGGTGGACGACGAGGAGCTGGCCTGGCAGCTGATGCTGGTCCTGAACACCACCGCGGACATGGTCGGAGCGCTGCTGTGCAACACCGTGGTCGAGGTGATCACTGGTAATTCGGGCGCCCGGGCCAGCCTGACGGCGGGCATGCTCGGTGAGACCGTCAACCGAGCGGCGATGGCCAACCCGCCCATGCAGAACCTCACTTTCCGCTTTCCGGTAGCGCCCACCCGGCTCGGCGGCTTCATGATCGAGGCCGGCGACCCGGTGATGGTGTCCCCGGCGGCCGCGCATCACGACCCGGTCTTCGCGGAAGGGGTCGCCAGGAACTCGGGGCTCAGCAGCCGCGCCCATCTGTCCTGGGGCGCCGGACCGCACCAGTGCCCCGGCCGGGACCTCGCGACCACCATCGTGGCGGTCGGTGTGGAGCGGCTGTTCAAGCATTTCTCGGATCTGCGGCTGGCGCTGCCGGCCGACCAGCTGCCCTGGCGTTCCTCCCCGTTGATGAGCGGCCTGCGCTCGCTCCCGGTGCAATACGTCCGCTCGGAGAACTGGCAGCCGGCCGAGCCCGAATACAGGCCCTCCACCCCGGCCGCCCTTGAGAAGGCGAAGCCCTCGGGGATCTGGCGGCTGCTGGCCGGGTTCCGGCGCAACTAGTGCCGGGAGGGCCCGAGCCCGTCAATTGCGTTCCTCATCGGGATGCCGTGTCAGGGCTGGCCGGTTCGGAGGCCGTAGGAGTACGTCGCCTGCTCTTCTCCTCGTCCACGGGGCCTGGCAGGGCCCATGGGCCCTTGGCGGACGAGTTGCCGGTGGGAGGTGGACGAGCCGCGAGGTTTCATCAGGGCGCTCAAACCGAGTGAGACCTTCTAGGGTGACCTGGACCCCGAACACGCCCGGCCGGCCGCCGAGATGACCGGCCTTCGGTCGCTGCCCTCGGTGTCCCAGTCGCTCACCCGCACCCCCTGGCGCACGGGAGCGAGCCGACGGTCGATTCGCTACTACGAGCAGCAGGGTCTGCCGGAGGCGCGGCGTACGGGCAAGGGGTGGCGGGTGTACGACGAGTGGGCTGTGCACGACCCGCATGCCACCCAGCGACCGCGTGGTAGCCGAGCATCACTCGGTGATGATGTCCTACGTTCGTGGTAGGCCACCGAATCCGGCGGCGGCCGAGCCGGCGCAGTGGCTCCGGTCCGCCGAACCACAGCTCAGTGCCCCACCACACGCCGTCACCACTCATTCAGGGGTTTGCTCCGCCTAGGAGGCGCGGCCGCACTCCTGGGCCGGCCGTCTGGTCACGGTCCCGACGCTGACCTGGGCATACGCCTAGGGGCGAAGGGTGTAGTTCCAATCGCCGTGCCAGTCGTGGCGACAGGGGAAGGGCATCGATCTGCCCGTCGCCGATGCGGACTTGGTCGCATTCGGTGCGGCGGGGTCAATGGACGGCGTGTGCCTCGTCCGGTCCCGGGTGTTCGAACTGGGTGCGGTACAGCTCCTCGTAGCGGCCACCGGCGGCCAGGAGTTCGGTGTGGGTTCCGCGTTGGACGACCTGGCCCTCCTCGACGACCAGGATCAGGTCTGCGGCTCGTACGGTCGAGAGCCGGTGGGCGATCACCACGGCGGTACGGCCCGCGAGTGCCTCCCCGAGCGCCTCCTGGACGGCCGCCTCGGAGGTGGAGTCGAGGTGGGCAGTCGCCTCGTCGAGGATGACGACCCGCTGGCGGGCCAACAGCAGCCGGGCGATGGTCAGCCGTTGCCGCTCGCCGCCGGAGAGCCGGTAGCCGCGCTCGCCGACGACGGTGTCCAGGCCATCGGGCAGCGAGGCCACCAGCCCAGCCAGGCGGGAGCGGCGCAGGGCGTCCCAGATGTCGTCCTCGGCGGCGTCGGGCCGGGCAAGGAGCAGGTTGTCACGGACGGATTCGTGGAAGAGGTGGCCGTCCTGGGTGACCATGCCAATCGTCTCGCGGATCGAGTCGGAGGTCAGGTCGCGAACGTCGATGCCGTTCAGCCGAACGGAACCGGCGTCAACGTCGTACAGCCGCGGCATGAGCTGGGCGATCGTGGACTTGCCCGCGCCGGAGGAGCCGACCAGCGCGACCACTCCGCCGGGTTCGGCGCGGAAGGAGACGTCGTGCAGAACCTCTGTGCCGCCGCGGGAGTCGAGAGTGGCGACCTCTTCGAGGGAGGCGAGGGAGACCTTGTCGGCGGAGGGGTAGCCGAAGCGGACTCCGTCGAACTCCACGGACACCGGCCCGTCCGGCACGCGGCGGGCGCCTGGCTTCTCGGAGATCAGTGGTTTCAGGTCGAGGATCTCGAAGACCCGCTCGAAGCTGACCAGGGCGCTCATCACCTCGACACGGGCGCCGGCCAGGGCGGTCAGCGGGGCGTAGAGGCGGGTGAGGAGCAGGGCGAGGGCGACGACGGCTCCCGGGTCCAGGCTGCCGCGCAGTGCGTAGTAGCCGCCGAGTCCGTATACCAGGGCGAGGGCCAGGGCGGACACCAGGGTGAGGGCGGTGATGAAGGCGGACTGGGCCATGGCTGTACGGATGCCGATGTCGCGCACCCGGCGGGCCCGGGCGGCGAATTCGGCGGACTCGTCGGCGGGGCGTCCGAAGAGTTTGACGAGGGTCGCGCCTGGAGCGGAGAACCGCTCGGTCATCTGGGTGCCCATGGTGGCGTTGTGGTTGGCGGCCTCGCGCTGCATCTTGGCCATGCGGGAGCCCATCCGGCGGGCAGGGACAACGAACACCGGCAGCAGGACGAGGGCAAGCAGGGTGATCTGCCAGGAGATGCTGAGCATCACGGCAAGCGTCATCAGCAGGGTGACGAGGTTGGAGACGACGCCGGAGAGGGTGTTGCTGAAGGCTCGTTGGGCCCCGATGACGTCGTTGTTGAGCCGGCTGACGAGTGCGCCGGTGCGGGTGCGGGTGAAGAAGGCGACTGGCATCCGCTGGACGTGGTCGAAGACCGCCGTACGGAGATCGAGGATCAGCCCCTCGCCGAGAGTGGCCGACAGCCATCGGGTGAGCAGACCGAGCCCCGCCTCGGCGACGGCGATGACAGCGATCAGCAGCGCGAGCCGGGTGACCGTGCCGGTCTGTTGGCCTTTGACGATCACGTCGACGACACGGCCGGCGAGCACAGGTGTCGCCACGGCGAGCAGGGCGGTGGCCACACTGAGCAGCAGGAAGCGGTATAGCTGCGGGCGGTGCGGCCGGGCGAAGGAGGCGATGCGGCGCAGGGTGGCTCGGGAGAAGGGTCTCCGGTCCTGCTGGGCGTTCATCGCACTGTGCAGCGATGTCCACGCGGTGACTTCCATGTCCATGGGGTGCCTCCGGAATCTGGTGGGCCGACGCGGTTCCCGTCGGCCGGCGTGGCCCGGGGCGCACCCAGAACGCTATGACCTAAACCAAACTTGAGGTCAACCGATTCCTCTCGATCCTCAGCGGGCCCGTTTTCGAGGCTCACTCCCACTCATGCGCTGTCGGTGGTCGGCGGGGTGACCATCGCCTTCGCTACGCCCGCTGGATACCAGTCAGAGGGTCGAGGTAACCGGCGGTCTGTTCCTGGTCACCGAGTCGAAAGGCGGGGTCCGGGCGGCGTTCAGGGCTGGATCGTCGTTCGCGTCCGGGGGAGTGCAGTGCCAGCCGTCCGCCATCCGCCAGAACACGACCAGAGCGTGCGTCCACGGACCGCGGTCCAGGCTGGGCGCGCCCGCTGTCCGGTAGAGGGCGGCATCCTGTCGTTCATTCGGGGTTTGCCCAGCACCCTCCAGTGCGGCCGCGCGCATCTGCCGCCGGCTGCGCCGCCAGCCCCTACGGCCGCTGAAGGTCGCCCACCAGGCCCTCCTTCTCCATGAGTAGGAGCTGCGCCCTCGGGCCGGCAGGGCAGAGGTCAGCGGATGATCGGGGACACAGGAGGGGGAGTGCTGCAAAGGACATGTACGGCTGACAGTGCTGCCTGCTCCACGGCGGAGATGCCGTGGGACATGCTCCGGCTGCCGTGAGAGAGGATCACGAGGTAGAACGTGCTCCCGTGTGCTTTGACCCGCCCCATGCTGTTGATTGCCCAGCGTTGGGAGTGGGTGCGCAGCAGCCAGCCGTTCTTGAGTTGCCAACGTCTGCCTGCCGCGGACACCCCCCAGTCCTGGTCGGCGTCGATCTGGCCCATGAGGGTCTGGATCAGGGCGCGTGAGGCTCGATTCAGCGGTGAATGGTCCTCGAACACGGCGGACAGCAGGGCCAGCTGGTCTGTCGCGGTGGTCCGGGTGAGGCCCCAGTGGGGGCCTGGCCCCGCTTGGGTGGAGGCCAACCCCAGGGTCCTGTTGGCGTCAGTGAGTCCTCGGCCGCCGCCGATACGCCGCCACAGGGCACTGGCGGAGTCGTTGTCGCTGCTCCGGATCATCGAAGCGGCGGTCGATGCCTCCCACCGGGTGAGCGGCCGTCTCTCGCGCTGGGCGCGCAGTAGCAGGGCCGCCAGAATGTTCACCTTCGCCAGGCTGGCGGTGACGTGCACTTGCGAGCCGTACACCGCCCGCCGACCGTCCCTGGGCTCCAGAACAGCAACCGACACCCGAGTGCCGCTCCGCGTTCGGATCGGTTCGAGAGAACGGGCGAGCACACTGTTCACATCCGTCGGGGCCGGCGCCCGCGTGCCGGGGCTGCCTGGCGGCGCTTTGGCCGACTTGCTGTTCCCCGACGTCACCGGCGCCGGGCTCTGCGCCGGGGGGCGTCCACGCCGGTCACCGACTCCGTTCTGACCGGCAGCGAAGCAGCCCGTGAGCAGCACGCCCGCAGCTGAGCATGCCAGCGCCCTCTGCATCCGCCCCCGACGGGCGCAGACCTCGCCGTGTCTGCCCGGGTCGGGCGAGACAGGCTCCTGCCCCATCCCCCGGGGCGAACAGGCAGTACCAATCGGATTCACCGGGAACCTCAATCGCACAAGCGGGCGGCAACCAAAACGGAAAATATGCCCATAGTCTTTTCCGGGTTGAGGCGCGCCGCATCTCGGCGCGGTTTCCCCTCAAAGGCGCAACGTGCTCACCGCAGACAGCCGCCTGACGATGGGACGAACACGAAGGCCCATCGCTCCCCGGCCCTCTGCACCTGCCCCCGCGCCGCTATGTCGTGCAACGCCGCCCCTGGTCCCGGTGATGTGGCCTTTCCGCGCCACCCTTGCCGGTGAGCGCCTCGCGGCGCTTGGGGGGTGAGTTGGGCGGTGCTGCTGCGGGTGTCATCGAGGAACATGCCGCGCGCCTGGATGCTCCGGCGCGTTGGCGGACTGGATTGAGTACGAGAAGAAGCAGTTCCAGCAGATCCTTAGCCCGGTCAGCTGTGCCGCATCCATATGTTGGGCTCTTGATACACGCCCAGCTGGACGCTTCGAAGTTGGACGGCTGGGCCGCCTCGGTGAACAGGCTCGATGCCGGCGAGGAGCACCTCGGGGAGCGCGAGGCATCACTCCGGCCTCGGTCCACTCGGCCAGGCGGCGCCAGCACGTCATGCCCTAGCCGAAGCCGGTGATTCCAGACCCGGACCGGCTACGCGAGGCGGTGGAGCGGGTGGCGTCGCCGCGTTCATGTGTCGCGTATTCGCTCTCGAATGCGCGACAGAGTCACGGTGGATGGTCGCCGCGCGCGAGGCAAGCCCTGACCGACGCGGCGGCTCCGGCACGCAAGAAGAACGGGCGGCACCCTGTGCGGGGTGCCGCCCCTTCGGTGTACGTCGGCTTCCGCGTACGTCAGAGGGAGACGGCGACGGCGTTGAACGTCGTGTCGGGCGTCTGGGGGCTGGTGAAGCGGGCGTTGACGAGGTAGAGGCGGTCGCCGAAGCGGGCGGCGGTGGTGGGGACGTCGAAGCGCGGGTCGGTGATCGTGCCGCTCAGGGTGGCGGTGGTGACCTTGGCGTCGAGGTCGAAGACGGTGATGATGTTCCGTCGGTTCTGTACGACGTACAGCGTGTGGCCGATGCGGACGAGGCCGTCACCGTTGACGACGTCTGCCGCGCCGCTCAGCGCGATCTCGGTGGCCTCACCGGTCTCCAGGGCCACGCGGTAGAGCTTGCCGGGGGTGGAGCTGACGACGATCAGATCCCGGCCGTCGGGCGTGGCGACGATGCCGTTGGCGTTCAACGCATTGGGCGTCTGCACCCAGTCGCCGCTGAGCGACAGGGTGCGCACCTCTCCCGTGCCGCCGCGCGGTACGCCGTAGAGCACGCTGTCGCGGGAGTCGGTGAACCAGGCGCGGTTGCCGAGCAGGACGACGTCGTTGATGAACTGGGTCGTCGCGGTCAGTCGGTAAGTGGTGACGAGCTTGCCGGTGCGGGAGTCGACGATCCGCGCGGTCCCTCCGGCGGCTCCGGCGATGTAGAGCAGGCCGTCGTGGTCCAGCTTCAGCCCGTTGGCCACCGTGCCGGTCTCGCCCTCATAGATCACCTTGCCCTCGCCGGTGCGCAGGTTGGTGCGGTAGACGGCGCCGTTGGCGCGGGAGCCCATGTAGGCGTACGGCTTGCTGTCGATGGCGATCCCCTCGGGGAGGAAGCCGTTCGGGAGCGGGAACTCGGTCGGCCACGCGGAGGTCTCAGTGGCGGACACGGCGTTCGCCGAGCCGGCGCCGGTCGCCAGGGCGAGCGTGGCGAGGGCGGCACCACCGAGGACGGCGCGCCGGGACGGTGTGGGGTGGTTCCGAGGCATGGGTTGGGGCCTCCGGGAGGAATGGGGATGGGACTCGACGAGCACAGGAAATCAGCGGACTCTGAGAAGCACATGAATCTCGCCTTACCTTGGTTCGCAACTTGCCGCCCACGGCGGAGATCCTCCCCATATGTCCCACGCGACCTCGCTCACCGCGCCGCCGAAACCGACCCGGCCTCCCGCTCCGACACCGACATCTGCCGCATCCTCAGCCGGCCGAGCTTGAACCGGTAGCTGCAGCGGTCGGTTCGCTCGATCCGGCGATGGCGCAAGGCTACGAGCGGTCGCCTGGCGTTCGTCCAGCGGGTTGGGCTCAGTGGTGAAGTGACCGCCGGGCGGGGAGACCTCGACGGTGTCACCGGTGCGCAGCTCGCCGGTGATCCAGGTGGAGACCCGGCCGCCGGGGACACGCTTGACGGCCACCCGCAGCTCGCCGTCGCCGACACCGCTGCTTATTGAGTACGTGTGGCGCTCCTCCTGCCCCTCGATGACGGTCTTGAGGGTGAGGTGCTGTCCCGGGGTGAAGCGGAAAACGCGCGTGAGGTCTGCGGGAACGGTGAAGGCGACGGAGACTGCGTCGGCGGTCTCCCGGCTGACATCGGCGACCGTAAGCCGGTGGAAACCCCGGCCCGGGGCGCGGTCGGCAACAGCCGGCCCCGCCACGGAGGCCTCGGACGGCCCGAGGGGCGCCGCTGTCCGGGCTGCTGCCCGGCTGAGCCTGCGCCCGGCCGCGAGTCGGTAGGTCGTCAGGAAGACGAACGCTGCGGCGATGATGCCCGCACTCCAGCGCACCAGCGGTCCGCCCGCGTCCTTGCCCGCGGTGAAGGTATGTACGCCGGCCAGTACGAAGATGGCGAACGCACTGCGATGGACCCACCGCCACAGCGCGTCGGGCAGGCGCGACTTGAGCAGGGAGGTGACCTGAATCGCCAGGAGGAGGTAGAGCGCGACGATGCCCCAGGCCACAGCGCCGGGCCGGTACTCGGATGCCATCGGCACCAGCAGTTCGGCCCAGCCGAAGGACACCCACTCGTCCATGAACAGGGCCGTCATGTGAACACCGGTGAAGACCACGGACAACCCGCCGAGCAGCCGGTGCAGGTCCAGCAGCCACGCCGGGGCAGGCCGCCCGCCCAACACGCGCGTGGACAGCAGCAGCCCCCACAGCACGGCAGAGAGACCAGCCACCACGCGGTCAGTCCGCCGGCGCGGGCGAGATACCACCAGAGCTTGGGCCATGTTTCGTACCTTTCCAGGTAGCCGGAGCGCACCGGCGCGCTCTCGCAGGGGACGATCAGTCCCGCTGTCTTCTGCTCGTTCAGCAGATCCGTTCCGGCGGGCACGCCGGCGACGAGGACGGCCTTGGCCAGCACTTTGGCCCAGTGCGCCTGGGCGGCCACCACCGTGACCCGCGGCGATCTCGCGGGCGGCTGGGGCCCCGGAGCGCGGGTCGATCAGGTGGTGCACCCCCTCGCCTGCCCGGCGCCAGCGGCGCTTCAAGCGGCCCCGCGTGTTCAGGGCCACTGTGGTGACCGCCGTGGTGGCCACGGTGGTCGTCAGTCCCGGAGCGGTTGTCGGTGACGCCGCCCTGGTCATCACGGCCGCGATCGTTGCCGGCCTACTTCTGTTCCACCCTCATGATCTGGCCGCTGTCCCGGTCGACGTATACCTTGTGCTGGCTGCTGTTCTTGAGGATCTTCACGCTCCACGCCGGACGGCCGTGCTCCACCTCCGGCTCGACCTCGATGAGGCTCCCACCGCCTACGTGGGCAAGGGCGATCTCGCCGGCGCGCCCGCGACTCACCGACGTGCCCGCAGTCGCGGACGGACCCGCCGTCGCATCGGACGTCGGAACCGGGGTTGGTGTCGCGGTCGCGGCCGACGACGTGTTCCGCGTGGGGGTCGCGTCCTGGCTGCCGCCCGCGAGAGCGGTTCCGGTGATCGCGGCAGCCAGCGCTCCCGCGGTGAGCAGGATCACGGACGTGCGTTTCATGGCGAACCTCCTGCAAATGCGGTGTGGTGTTCCGAGGTTCGCCCGAGCCGGGATATGGCCGCGCTGCGCGAGTGCTAAGAGCGGGTTAAAGCGGTCCCTCCGGGGGGGCGGACCGGACGAGGGCGGGCCCATGGCAGAGTCACCCGGGCGCCGCCGGTCGGACCGCGTCCCGCGTGAAGGACCGCCGTGGCGGTCGCATCACCGAAGACGGTGCATTGCCCCAGGTGCGTCGCCGAGTGCGGCAACTCCCGCTGCCGGTACCGCGGTCGACGCGAGGGCCGTGCCCGGGTACTGCTGCACGACGTCTCGGTGCTCGTCTCCCCGATACCGCCCGAGTGCAACTCGAGGACACAGGCGTCCCACGGCCCGGAACGGGTCTGCGGCGCGCGCTGCGGGGCTCCGTCATCGGCCCCGGGCGGAACTGCTGGCCGACACGCTGCTCTGGGAACGCGAGCAGGGTCTGGACCGGGCAAGACGTGGCGGCCTCAGCGCCCAGCGCGAGCGCGAGTTGCTCGACGCTCTGGGCTGACGGCTTTGGTCTCCTGCTGTTTGCCGCCGCGCCCCGATGCTGTCGCGAGACCACCGCTGGCCGGGCCGGCTGCACGGGAGTCCGTGTCCTGCGGGCGGACTCGCAGTTCTACAGCACCGCCGTGGTGACCGCCTGCCACCGGGCCGGAACCCACCTCTTGATCAGTACGGGGATGAACCCTTCGACCAAGCGGGCCATCGCCCCCGTTCCCGACACCGCGTGGCAGCCGATCCGCCACCCCGGGGCAGTCGTCGATCCCGACACCGGCGAACTGATCTCCGACACAGAGGTCGCCGAGATACCCGACTACACCGCTTTCACCGGCCGGAAGAAGGCCGAACAGGTCACCGCCCGGCTGATCGCCGCGCACGCGGTGGTCCGGCATCGTCGGACAGAGTAAGGAGGAGCCCGTGGAGAACGACGCGACTGACCACTTCGTGCACGTCCGCGGCGCCAGCGAGCACAACCTGAGGCACGTCGACGTCGACATTCCCCGGGAAGCGATGGTCGCCTTCACCGGGGTTTCCGGTTCGGGCAAGTCCTCGCTCGCCTTCGGCACGCTCTACGCCGAGGCCCAGCGCCGGTACTTCGAGTCCGTCGCGCCGTACGCCCGCCGGCTGCTGCAGCAGGTCGGTGCACCGCATGTGCAGGAGATCACCGGGCTGCCACCAGCCGTGGCCCTGCAGCAGCGTCGCGGGGCGCCCAGCTCGCGGTCGACGGTCGGCACCATCACTACGCTGTCCAACTTGCTGCGGATGCTTTACTCGCGCGCCGGGACCTACCCGCGGGGGGTCCCAGGGCTGGATGCCGAGGCGTTCTCGCCCAACACCGCGGCCGGCGCCTGCCCGCGGTGCCACGGACTGGGTGTCGTGCACGACGTCACCGAGGACCTGTTCGTCCCGGACACGTCGCTGAGCATCCGCGACGGCGCGATCGCGGCCTGGCCGGGTGCCTGGCCGGGCGCCAACCTGCGCAGCATCGTGAGCGGTCTGGGGATCGACATCGACAAACCGTGGCGCAAGCTCAAGAAGAAGGACCGGGATTGGCTGCTCTACACCGACGAGCAGCCGTCGGCGCTCATCGAGCCGGAGCCCGACCGCATCGACTACGGCTACTACGGGAAGTTCTGGAGCGCCCGCAAGCACGTCATGCACGTCCTCGCCGACTCCAAGAGCGAGCGGATGCGCGACCGGGCGATGCGGTTCGTCCGGAGCGTGCCCTGCCCCGTGTGCCACGGCAGCGGCCTGCGGCCGGAGGCGCTCGCGGTGACCTTCGCCGGCCGCTCCACCGCCGAGGTCAACGCGCTGCCGCTCACCGAGGTCGTAGCGCTGCTGCGGCCCATCGCGGAGCTGTCCGACGCCGGAGCCGCCACCTCGACCGCCCGGTCCGGGGAGACGACCGAGGCCGCGGTCCGGATCTGCACCGACCTGGTCGCGCGCGTCGAAGTGCTGCTCGACCTCGGCCTGGGTATCTCAGCCTCGGGCGCCGCTCGACGAGACTGTCGCCCGGCGAGGCACAGCGCCTGCGGATCGCCACCCAGCTGCGCTCGGGGCTGTTCGGGGTCGTCGACGTGCTCGACGAGCCCTCCACAGGCCCGCACTGGGCTGATGCGGAGCCACTGCTGGACGTGCTGGACCGCCTGAAGGCGTCGGGCAACTCGCTGTTCGTCGTGGAGCACGACATGGACGTCGTACGGCGCGCGGACTGGGTGGTCGACATCGGCCCCGGCGCGGGCGAGGGCGGCGGACGTGTGCTGTACAGCGGTCCGGTCCCCGGCCTCGAGCAGGTCGAGTAGTCAGCCACCAGCCGGTACCTGTTCGGCCGCGCCCAGCCGCTCGACCACCGCCCCCGGACGCCGCAGGGCTGGCTGCACCTGCGCGGCGTCTCCCGCCACAACCTGCACGACGTGTCCGTCGACGTACCGCTCTGCGTGCTGACAGCGGTGACCGGGGTGACCGGCTCCGGAAAGTCGACGCTGGTCACGCAGGTGCTCGCCGAGGTCGTGCGCAGCCACCTCGGACTGGCGCCCGAAGAGCCCGACGAGGCGGAGCTCGAGGTCGACGTGCAGGACGCGTCCGGGCTCGAGTCGTTCGACCGGCTGGTCCGGGTCGACCAGCGGCTCGTACCGACGCCCACTTGTCACCGGCCCCACCGCACGCACAGGCGGCCCCAACCTCGTGTTCCCCGTCCCCACTCGGCAAGCCGCGCCCCGCCCGGGGCCTGGGCGCGCCCGGGCTGGTGAGAGCGATTCGTAACGGATGGCCGTGGCCTGCTGGTTCACGCGAAATCTGAGAGAGCACCGCCGCGTTCGCCTCACCGATCGGGTACCCCGGACCGCGACGCCGAACTGGACCTCTGGCGTGCTCCAGGCTGGCGCGCTGCTCCTGGAGGAGACCGCCGGCACGACCGGCGACGGGGCCTCCCGCGGCACCGCCCAGCACGCGGCAGAGCCGCGGCGCGCTGCCATGGAGTCGGCTACCGCGCACTCCTGTTCACCCCGGTCGATTCCATCGGTCCGGTGCTTTTGCAGTCGTGGCGCGGCTCTCTGGTTCAGTGCCGAGCTGCTGAGCCGATCGTCGAGGCCGGGGCGAGGCGTGTGCTACCGGCCGGTAGGCTGCTGGTCGCCAAAGAGGGGAAGGCCAGGCTCCTCGGCGCTGAAGTCCCGGTGGACGAGATCCGGAGCCGCGGGGTGTTTTCCTGGCCTGGTCAGGCCTGTGCGGCT
Organism: Streptomyces sp. NPDC000880; assembly: GCF_053599675.1. NCBI lineage: Bacteria > Bacillati > Actinomycetota > Actinomycetes > Kitasatosporales > Streptomycetaceae > Streptomyces > Streptomyces sp. NPDC000880. The sequence continues at coordinate 28,012 of NZ_JBSFMS010000037.1, forward strand.
CCGTACTTCGCGGGCGGCCAGGCCGAGTTCTGCCGTGATCTTCGCGACGGTGTTCACCGACACCCGCCAGCCGGCTCTCGTCAGTTCGATGAAGATCCTCGGAGACCCGTCGGTACCACCGGAGCGCTCGAGCAGCGCCCTGACCTGGTCGGCGAGCCCGATCCTGCGCGTCTGCCGTTCCGTCACCGGCCTGTCTTTCCCACTTGTAGAACCAGGACTGCGAAACTCCCAGCGCCCGAAACTCCCAGCGCCCGGCAGGACGTCGCGTGCGGGATGCCGTGAAGGGTCCTCTGGTCAGCGATGAACGCGGGCACACCCGCCGCGTTTCTGCCTACTTCACCCAGAGGACCATGCATCGCTTGAGGACATCACGCTCCATCGCAAGCTGGGCATTCTCCTTGCTGAGCTCGGCATTCTTCCGCCGAAGCCGCTGCAGTTCCTCTCGCTCCGACTCGCTCAGCCCTCCCGTCCCCGACGCCTCGGGACGTCTTCCTGGACTGGCCACCCAACTCCCCAATGTCCCCTCGCCTCCCCAGATCCCGCGCGACCTGCGCAATCGGCTTACCCGTCTCGGTCACAATCCGTACCGCACCCTCACGGAACTCAGGGTCGAACCTGCGCTTCTGCCATGACACTCAACTTCCCCTGCAGTCACGGCTCCATGCTACGAGGGGAGGGACCCCGGCCCGGTGGCGCCGGCGGTGCTCAGCCGACCTCGCGAGGGGATGGCACGTAGGAGGGCAGCGGCCGACGGTCGCAGCAACCACCACAGCAGCAGGACGGCCGTGACTGACGCGCATTCAGAGCGGCGCTGCAGGTCTTTGCGTTGCGCTGGGACACCCGCTGGCGCGCCAACAGAGTGAAGGCCTCGGGAACTCGCCCGGCCAGCCCAAACTACCCGCCGGACATGCCCATTGTTCTGGCCTTTTGACGACTCATCAGCTCTTCGAGAGCTGCCTGAAACGGTCTCAGATGCACCCAATCGGCCCCCTGGTGACAAATCTCCGACATGTCAGAAATGACATATGAAAGTCTAATCAGTACGTTCATTCACGGGTCGGCTGCTCAGTCGACGCCTCTGAGAGCAAGGAGAAGTGAAAGTGAAATTGACGACGCGTACCGCCTACGTGGCTACTGCCTCCGCCGGCATCACGGCCCTGATTTTCAGCGGGATTACCTACGCCTCCGCCGCTAGTTCTTCTGAGTCCGCCCCGGCGGCCGCCCCGGCAGCCGCTCCGGCCGCCGCTCCGCTCGGGGGAGACTCCGACGGGAAGAAGGAGGAAGAGGACAAGGGCAAGGACAAGGGCGGCGAGAAGGAGGACAAGGACTACGACAAGGAGGACAAGGGGCACGACAAGGGGCACGACAAGGGGCACGACAAGGGGTACGACAAGGAGGACAAGGAGGACAAGGGCAAGATCAGCATCAACGATCGGACGTACTCGGCTACCCCGGACGGATGCGTCACTGTAGTCAGCGGGTCGAACTCACAAAGCTTCAACGTCCGCAACGAGAGCAAGAAGACCGTTGAGTTCTACCAGGGCCTCACCTGCGACAACGGCTCTGCCTTCGCCACCATCGGAAAGAAGAGCTCCACCACCGTCAATATCGGCGACTTCGGGCTCCTCGGCCCCACCACCGTGGTGTACGGCAGCTTCCGGGTGATCGACAACGACTACAAGGACGACAAGGACGAGAACTAGCCGGACAGGCAAACCGCGCAGAAACACTGACACAGGTACGCGACCCGGCGGCCTACGTGGCATCAGAAACCCCGGCCCGCTCGAATCGGGCCGGGGTTTCCGGCGTAGGACACAGGCCCAGCTCCGGGTGACTCCGTGACTGTGCGGCCGGTGACCCATACACCTCGTCACTTCACTATGCACCCAGCCAGAAATGACCGCCACCGGGGGCGGTCCACTCTGCCGGTACGCCCGAGCATGGGGTCACACGCCCGCAGCCAAGCATCCGCGCCAGCGGAACGCGCCCGGAAACGGCGCGATTGATGATGGGCACCGTGGGCACCGCAGCCGGACGGCACACGGCTCAACCACCGAGCGCGTCGGCTCACACGACCCGATTACTCCAACAAAATTACTCCACACCTGTGATTTACCCGACAACGGGCGCGTAAATATCGGGAAACACGCCCCACAGCACTCACTCTCTGAGGAACTGTCCGCAGACCGCGAGGGTGCCATGAGGCTGCTGTCGAAGGTTTTTCGAACGTCGACGAATTCGTCTGACGCAGTGCTGTCACGGCGACTCGAGCAAAGCATCGGAGGTGCCGGATACTGGGTGACGAGAATGCCCAGGGAAGCGGTCCACCTGATGCGAAAATCCCAGCTGTACAACATCGCGGCAGCGGCGATCGCCTTCATCACTGGAATCCTCGCCTGGCCCCTCATCTCCCATACGTCGCCGCTGACCGCGTGCGTGGTCCTCTCCGTACTCGCAGCCATTGCCGCACTCACGATCGCTGCCCCGCAGGTCACCGGGCTGGGCGACCGGACCGAAGAGACCATCAAACTGTGCGGCTCATACGCAGCAATCCACGGCGAACTGCTGCAAGCGCAACAACGGCTCATCGAAGGATCCGCAGAAGACGCAGCACACGCGGTTGACATCATCCGCCAGTACGAAAACGTCACGGCACGCAACGACGCCCTCGTATCCGGCCGGAGAAGTGCACAACCACGACTCCAGCTGACCGCACCTCAGGAAGCCCGCCCCAACCCGCCGCATCTCCCCGGACCTCGCCTCCTTGAACCGCCCTCGGTTCGGCCGGAACTGAACGCCCCGAGAGCGATCAGTATGCCTAGGGATGACACTTCTTCAGCGCATCGCGCTCCTCAGGGCATTCCGCGAGCGAGCCGACGGAAGCCGAAACGCCGCCGCCGCCGAGGTCTGAAGTGAGTTGGGGAGTGAGTTGAACGAGGTGTACTGCCCAGGTTCAAGGGGAGCCGTAGAGAAACAAGGTGTCGCTTCGCGCGAGGTCGCTCTTTGGTCTGGTATTGCGATTCCGGAGGGTGTTGGCGATCAACTCGCGGTCCGATTCGGGGTATTGATGCCGCATCTGAAAGAGCGGCAGCGTCGTTTGATGCCGGCGGCCGAGGCGAGGTTGCTGGGGCAAGGTGGTGTGCGGGCGGTCGGAAGAAGTACAAACGGCTGCGGGGCTACAAATGCTTCCGTGGATGGTGGACCGGACTCGCAACGAGGGCTGGGACTCTTCAGCGCTGAACTGGTAGCTGAGGGCGTCCATACCAGGGCGGGGACGCCCGTGATCACCGAAACCAGCCCAGCTCCTATTGGGGAGTGGACGCCGGGAAGGGGCCGATCGCCGTCGATTCCGGTGACATCACCAAGGTCTACTTCCAGGACCCGAGGACGCGGGCGTGGCACATCCTCACCTGGGAGCACCTCCCGCGCTCAACGGCCCGGTCAGCCGGGAGGCGATGGTCTACGCCCGCAGGCTCGCGGGGTAGACGCACCGGTTCCCGGACACCAAGCGCGCACTGGTTGAGCTGCTGGAACGCCGGGGTGCGGGCCTGACCGCGGACGCACCGAGCGGCGCATGGCGGTACGGCTCTCCCAGGAACGGCTGCGGCTGGCGGGCGACGGTGACGCACCGCAGGTCGAGAAGGACGAGGTCGCTTCGCCGGCTCACCGGCCGGGACCCGATTTCGCGGGCCCCGGCCGGTGAGCCGGCCTGGCTCTGAGCGAGTATTGCGGTGAACACGCAGGCGACCACCCGCCGCGGTGTCCCACAACGCCACACCGCAACCGCCGGGCAACCTTGATCACCCGCGTCAACAACCTTCAGGGATACGCCTGGGTCAGGGCCCAGTACCGGGAGGGGCCCTAGCGGTCGCAGCTGGTACGGCCCTGATACCAGTGGCACGCCACCGCCGCGAAGCCGCCGTTCGCGACCACCGGCACGGAAAGCGTCGCATCACCGCGCAGCATCCTGCCATCGCGCACCAGGCCGCCGGGGCCGTCCGTGACCGTCTCCACCAGCCACTTGCCGTGGCTGAAGCGCAGCGGGACCTCGGCGGTGTGGGCCTCGCCCGCGAAGGTGCCGCCGATGAACCAGCGTTCGCCGTCGCGCCGGGCCAGGACCGCGCTCTTGCCTGGGTCACCCGCCAGCAGCTTTGTCTCATCCCAGGCCGCCGGGATCTGCTCCAGGAAGCGCCGGGCATCGGGGCGTGCGTCGTACGACTCCGGCGTGCCCGCGAGATTCTGGATGCCGGACTCGTAGAGCACGGAGAGCCCCAACTCACCAGCGTCCGAAGCCGCGTTGGGACGCTCCGCGCGCTGGAAGGCGCCCGGCGTGTAGTCCATCCCACCGATGACATTGCGGGTGAAGGGGAGTGTCGCCAGGTGCTCCGGGGTATTGGTCCTCTTCTCCTCGCCGTTGACGCCCTCCATCGTCATGACCTGCGGCCACGTGCGGTGGATGCCCTTGGGGATCGTCGAGCCGTGGAAGTTGACGAGGAGGTGGTGCTCCGCGGTCCGGGCCAGGATCGCGTCGTACCAGCGGAAGGTCGCCTGCGCCTCGGAGTCCATGAAGTCGATCTTCACACCCTTGACGCCCCACTTCTCCAGCGTCGGCAGCCACTGCTCCCGCTCCTCGGGAGTGTCGAGGTCGCGGTGGTGGATCCAGACCTGGATGCCGACGCCATGCTCGCGGCCGTACCGCACGAGCTCCGGCATCCAGCTGTTCGTCTGCCAGTTGGGATCGGTGACATCCCACTGGTCCGGGTCGAAGTACCAGCCCGCGTCGACCACGGTGTACGGCCAGCCGCGCTGAGCCGCGTAGTCCACGTACGCCTTCTGCTTCTCCAGGCTCTGCCCAGCCGGCCTGCCCCCCGCGAGCCAGGTCCACAGCGCGGGCGCCGGCTTGATCCAGGAGGTGTCGCGAACCTTCGAGGCGGGGGCGATGTCGTCGACGAACGTGGATTCGGTGACGGTCGCCAGATCGCCGGTGATCACAGCACGCCAGGGGGTGGTGAGCGCCCCGTCGACCTGCACCTGCTCGTCCCAGAGCTTGACACGGTAGGTGGCCGATCCCGCGTCGTGCACGAGGTGCGCGCCCGAGTAGGTCCCGGTGAGGTCGGACTCCGCGACCAGCGCGTAGGCGTCACCGACCTTGAAGAGCGCCTGCATCATGTACTCGCCGGCGGGGGCGCCGGCCGCGTCGTACTGGGTGAACAGATTCTCGTTGTCCCTCCGGTACTTGCCGAGCCAGGCCGCCGAGCCTGCGGGCAGGGTGAAGGCGGAGGTCTCACCGAGCACATTGCCGGTGTCGACGGGCAGGACATAGCGGTACGCGACCCCGTCGCCGGAGACCCGCACGAGCAGATCGAGCCTGGCGCCCTCCGCGGTGCCGAAGCGGAAGCGCGCCTCAGCCATCCGGGCATGGCGGTTGCGGTCCTTGCCGACGGTGGTGCGGTACGACTCGGAGACCGTACGGTCGCTGTGCCCGAGAAGGCGCAGCCCGGTGGAGAGGTCAGCTCTTTCGGTGACGATCCCGACGGGAGAGGGCTCGATGACGGTCTGCCCGTCGTGGGTCACCTCCAGCGACGGGCTGCCGCTGGAGGGATCGAGTCTCAGTACGGCGCCGGGACCGTGCCCGGCATGCGCAGACGGGGCGGAGACCTTCCAGACGGCAGGCTCGGCGCGGGCCGGGAGCGCGGCGACGAGCACCGCGGTGAGCGCGAGACACAGCATCAACACCGTCGTACGGATACGGACATGGACCGCCATGCGGATCCACCCTTCCTCACACAGACATCGGATGAATGGGAGCGTGACGGTGATATGATGGCCTGTCAATGAATCTGACACGCAATTCATCGGGTGGCTGAGAGGTGGTTCAGCTGGACCACATGTCACGTGGGCCCGACCCTGCCCCGGCACGACCGGAGCCGACCCGGGCGGACGCCGGCGGGCGACCCGGACATCTCGGGAGGTCGGCATCGGCACGCTCTGCAACCGTGTCCCGTCCGGACCGCGGGCGCAAAGACGCGCCGGCCCGGCGGTAATCGCTGGGCCGGCACGTCGGTCCCGGTGAGCCAGCGCCCGACGGCCGCCAGCTCGGCCTCGTCGAGACCCTGCACTACCTGATCCATGCCGGCCAGCATCGGCGCTATCGCCTCGGCCAGGACGCGCCGATGTGCGGTGGTGGCGGTCAGGGTGAACCGCCGCCCGTCCGAACCGGGTCGCGGGCCCGGTCGACGTACCCGAGAGGGACCAGCCGGTCGACGATCTTCGTGATGGCGCGGTTGCTGAGACCCGTCTCGGCAACGAGCCGGGCGGGGTGTCCGTCCCGGTCCCGCTGCCACAGCCTCATCTCCAGTGCGGCCAGGACGAGTTCCGTGTGTTTGGCGGTTGCAGCGGACCAGCCGACGATGCGGCGGGAGAAGGTGTCGACGACGAAGGCGACGCAGATGGTGGTGGCCCAGGCCACTACGTGAGTGTAGTAGGCAACCCAGACCCACCCGATCCGCCCCGCCAGCTCTCCACGAACCACAGGGCGACGGCCGCGCTGCTGCCCGCCACCGGCCTGGCGCCAGCGGCGGGCAGTAGGCAACGCCGCCAGGGCCTCGGCCCGTTTGGGGTGGCCGGCCAACGCACCAGGCCGCCGAAGGTTGGACAGCCACTCTCCGCTGGTTGTCCGCAGCGCGGCAATCTCGTCCAACCCGCCCCGCCCTGGTACGTCAACGCAGTACTTGTCCGGCGGAACGAGCGAACCGGCGCCATCGCAGCCCGAGTACCCGGCGAAGATACCGTTGGGTCTTGGTCCCGCAATCGCGACCCAAGCCAGAGACGCAGCCCGGTGGCGCCGCCCAAGCAGTGCTTGGTGCAAAGCTGCACGCCGTGTGATCAGAGGATCAGGGGGCTGCGGGCAGGGCCGTCGGTGGTTTATGCATTTGCCAGCTTCTCAGCGCGCGGCGTGAGCTCTACACCCACCCCCGGCGTGCCGTCCGCGGCCGATCCGGCGAGCACATCGCGGCGGGTGGGCAAGGCGGGCTCCCTTCAGGTACCGATGCAGGTGCGGACCTGCGTGAGGTCGGGGACTCAAGGCCGGCGTCGGACGGAGTCCCGGCGACACCCGAGACTGGCGCTTGCGAGCACGACCGGCATCTCCTCGCCGGGCCGGACCACGACCGTGTCGCCGCGGTGCTGCGTCATATGCCGGTCGGCGTACGTTGTGCCGGAGATGGAGAACTTGATCGGTTCGCGGCCGCTGCGCAGTGTGGCCAGCGGTGCGTCGGCGGCGTCGAGCCAGCGGATGAGCTTGTGGCCGAGGCGTTGCACGACGGCCTTTTCCTTGGCCGCGCGGTCGTCGGTCTCGCCGATGTCGTCTGTCAGGTCGTACAGGCGCCAGCTGCGGCTCTCGTAGTCGTACAGCAGCTTCCACCGCCCGGAGCGGATCACCGACTGCGGGTGCTGGTCCCGGCCGCCCTCGATGAGGTAGCCGGGCAGGTGCCAGTAGAGGGCCTCGCGGTCGAGCTCTGCGGTGGAGTCGGCGTACAGACCGCTGAGGTCCTTTCCGTCGAGCCGTTGACGGTCCGGGACCGGTGCACCGGCGAGCGAGGCGAAGGTGGTGCCCGTCCGGCTCTATGCGGCTACCGAAGAGCACCCTGTACGGCTCCACGAGATCCATACCGCAGACGGCAGCAGGGTCGAGCACCGGAGCTTCTGCAGAGCCGAGGGACGGGAGATCCCGTATGAAGAGGTCGGGCGCGGCTTCGCGCTGCCGGACGGCCGCATGGTGCCGCTCACCGCGAGCCCCTGGCGCTGCTGCACCCCCGGCACGGAGTGCTCGCTCTGCAGACCCTGCGCTGGGAGGACGAGCTGCGTGACGAGTACGCGCACGCCCGGGAGCAGCTGGTCGCGGCAAAGGCCGGCGGCCGGGAGCCGGCCGAGCCTGCGCAGACCCCGCCGCCGGTGCACAGCGCCGTGCAACAGAAGGTGTCTGCTGCACGGCGCTGCTGCCCCGCGATGGGTCAGTCGGGCAGGGGAACACGGATGACGGGGTCGAAGGGGCGCTTGTTGAAGCCGGCGCGCACATTCCGGCAGTCCGGCGCCTTGCACATGAAGAATCCCTCGACGTTCTTCCGGCTCGTGCGCTCCTTGAGCCAGGCCTTCTCCAGGGCAGTGAGAGGACGATGCGGTTCGTCGGAGTCGCAGGTGTAGCAAAACATCGTGTTGCGTGGCACGACACCTCCTGAAACGGGCGGGCAGGCCAAGTCAGGAGCATATGGAGACATGTTGGGCGACGGACAGTAGGCAACCAGCCGTCTCCGGCTGCGCTTGTCCTGTGACAACGAACCCGGACCGTTTGCCGCCGAACTTTGCCCCGACCTTCGGAGGAGCGCCGCTGAGTCCGTGGCCCGGCATATGTTGCCCGGATGACGCATCACATGATCGCGGGACGGACCTTGGAAGCTGCCGCCTCAGATGCTCGCCAGGCCGTAAGGGAGTACGACAACGCCCGTGAGTGGCTGGGCAGAGCCGACGGGGCAGCGATCGGACCGTTGGCGGCTGAAGTCTGGGTCTTCGATACGGAGCTGACGCACGTCCTGCTGGTCAACCACCGCTGGCGAGGATGGGTCTCGCCCGGCGGACGGGTTGAAGCAGGCGAGACACCCCGCGAGGGGGCGTCCCGTGAGCTGTTCGAGGAGACAGGCATCAGAGTGGAACTCCTCGCGGCGCCGGCGGCCGTGACCGTTCGTTCCTACCGTCCCGGCTGGTCGGCCACGATGGGTGTGTCCTTCGCAGTAATCGTTGACCAGGCCACACCGCTCACCCCAGAACACGGTCAGCCTGCGGCTTGGCTGCCGCTGGGCGAGCAGTGGCAGGGGTACTTCCCCGAAGACCGACTCCGGATGAGGCAGTACGCCGCGTTGTTCGCGCGGAACCGGACGGGGACCTGAGCCGAGGACGGCACCGGTCCATCTCGCTGGCAATCGATCCAAGTTCGTTGTCACAGGACAGTTCTGAGAGCGCTCGATAACCTGGCGTCCTTGTCCCGTCTCTGTCGATCTGGCCCCTGTCTCAAGTGATCTGGTCCGATTCGCTCGTCGTCTCAGATGATCTGGTTCGCCGCGAGCGGTGGACAAAGGCGGTGGACAAAGATCGCGCGAGCGGCAGACTGGCCCCATGACCGCATCGGATCGCAAGGCTGACCTTCACTTTTACCTGCAGTCCGCCCGCGACGCCCTGCTGTGGAAGCTCGAAGGGCTCTCGGAGTACGACATCCGCCGCCCGCTGACGCCGACCGGCACTAACCTCCTGGGCCTGGTGAAACACGTGGCCAGCGTGGAGCTGGGCTACCTCGGCGACACCTTCGGACGGCCGTCCGGCGAGCCGTTGCCCTGGCTCGAAGACGGTGCTGAGCCCAACGCGGATATGTGGGCCACCGCGGACGAGTCACGCGAGCACATCGCGGAGCTTTACCGCCGGGCGTGGGCGCACGCGGACGCGACGATCGACGCGCTGGCGCTGCGTTCTGCAACGCCTCGCGGGCCGCATCCAGCTGCCCGGCCTGCGAGGCCAGGGTGTCCACGTCACCGGTAGCCACGGCGTCCTGGCTGGCAGCGATCACACCGAGCAGCAGGTGCAGCCCAGTCGCGGCGTGCGCGGCGGCCAACGGGATCGGCCCGACCTCGCGGTTCTGCGCCATCAACCTCAGCGGGGTGCCGGCCCGCAGGACCTGCCAGCGGATGAACTCCAGCCGCCGCACCGGATCGTCCAGCCCGGCCCCGGCGGCCTTGAGCTGTTCCTCCCACGCCGCGTGGTGAGCCTCCTCGTCCAGCTTTCACCCCGTCGGCCATCGCCGCCTCGGCCTGGACCACGCCGAGCAACGCGTTGACCATCCGCACCCGGTACGCATCCGGACCGCCGAGCCGGGCCGCCTCCTCGGCGTGCTCCTTCGCGGAGTTCTCCCCGCCGTACAACCCCAGCGCGGCCATCGCCGCAGCGACCTGCTCAACCGTGGCCGGAGCCTCGCCCCGTCCCATCTGCTCACTCATCCCCGCAGGCTATCGACGCCGCTCACCCCACGTCCGGCGAAGCCGACAACCCTCCCCGCATCGCGTACGGCACGTCTCCGGCGTACTCCGGCTACCTCATCAGGGGATCAAGATCATCTCATTGCCCCTTTGACGCGTATCTCGGAACCGGCGCATATCGCATCCGATGCGAACTGGTGTCATTTTGCGCTGTGTTGGGCGAGTGCTACTCAGGAAGCCGCTGATCAGCGGACGCGCGGCTCGCCGCGCGCCTGTGGGAACGGTAGCTGACGGGCCGGGCGCAAGTCGCGCCGCGTCACTCGATCGCATGACTGACCTGCCGTTTCACTCCGGGCTTCGCATCAGATGCGAGATTCTCGCGACGAATGCGATCTACGGAGCGTGACGTTTTGGCAAGGAAGAACGGGACAGCGCCAGGGGCCGCGCGGCTGCACCTGGCCGACGGGGTGCCGCTGCTGCGGCCGGACGAGCAGGTCTTCGAAGCAATGCTGGACGGCTGGCGCAACCAGCAGCTGGCCCGGAACCTCGCGCTGTCGACCATCAACGGCCGCGAGCGGAAGGTGCGGGCGTTCGCCGCGCACGCGGACGCCTTTCCCTGGACCTGGTCTTCGCACCTGGCGGACGAGTGGTTCGGCGACCTGCGGGCGGTCCGTGGCTGCGTACGCTCGACGCTGCGCGGCTACCAGGAGGCAGTGCGGCTGTTCTGCGATTACTCCACCGACCCCGCCTACGGCTGGGCGGCGGAGTGCGAGCGGCGGTTCGGCACCCATCCGGTGCAGGTCTGTCATCTGTGGAACACCGCCGTGCACGTGCAGGAGTGCGAGGCAGAGTCCCCGAAACGGGCCTTCACCCGGGATGAGTTGCAGGCGTTCTTCGATCATGCCGACGACCAGGTCGGCCGCGTGCGTGGACGCGGCCGCAAGGGCTGGCTGCCTGCTTTCCGCGACGCGATGCTGTTCAAGACTGCGTACGCCTACGGGCTGCGGCGCAACGAGACGCGGATGCTGGACACCGCAGACTTCGGTCGCAACCCCGAAGGCCCGGAGTTCGGTGAGTACGGCGTCTGTTACGTCCGCCACGGCAAGGCGAAGAAGGGGTCACCTCCCAAACGCCGCAGCGTGCTGACCGTGTGGGAGTGGTCAGCCGAGATCCTCGACCAGTGGTCGAGGGAAGTCCGGCCCGCCATGCGCCATGCGGACGGGCCCGCGCTGTGGCCGTCCGAGCGCGGACGGCGGGTCGGCCTGCAACGGCTGGACTCCCGCTTCGCCGCCTACCGCGACGACCTCGGGCTGGATCCGGCCCTGGACTTTCACTCACTGCGAAGGTCCTACATCACCCACCTGATCGAAGACGACTGGGACGCCCTATTTGTCCAGCAGCAAGCCGGCCACGACCATGCGAGCACGACCTCTATTTACACCTGTGTGTCCTCCGACTTCCGCACCCGCACCTTGAGGCGGGCCCTGGATGCCACGGTCGAAGCCGCCCTCAAGCCCGCGAAGAAAGGAGCCTGATGAAACGCCAGGTCAGCTACCAGTGGCGGCTGCGCGAGCGGATGGCCGCCGCTGGGATGTTCACCACCAGCGAGCTCGCCCCGCCGCTCGCCGAGCGGGGCATCAACCTCTCGCTCTCCCAGGTCCACCGGCTCGTCACTGGAACCCCAGAGCGGCTCTCCTTGCCGGTGCTGGCCGCGCTCTGCGACATCTTCGAGTGCACCCCGGCCGACCTGATCGCCACCACGGCCGAGAACGCCGCCGTCCGCCGGGTTGCCACTGGCGATGCGGTCGTCGACCTGTCGGCGGTCCGTCCCAAGCGCGCCCGGATCCGGCCCGAAGGATGAGCCGCACCCGTATCCGCGCCGAGGACCTGTTCTGCACCCGCTGTGGCCGGACCCTCCGGCCGGGGGCGAACCACTGGCCCGAGGGCTCCATCTGCCAAAGGTGCATGACCCGGGCCCTGGAGACCTACGGAACGTGTATGGGCTGCGGCGTCGAGCGGCTCACCCCCGGCCTCACGCCGGACGGCGGCAAACTCTGCACCGACTGCGCCGGCGGGCTCGGTGACTTCTTCTGCGAACGCTGCGGGCAGGAGGCCCGGCGCTACCGGCGCGGGATCTGTGGCCGATGCGTCCTGACCGAACGGCTCCACGATCTCCTCGATGACGGCACCGGCTCCGTCCGCACCGAACTCCTCCCGCTGTTCGACGCGCTGCGGCAGATGAAACGCCCCTGGGGCGGCATGACCTGGACCGGCCACCACCACGTCCAGCGCAACCTGCGGGCCCTGGCTTGCGACGAAGTCCCGCTCACCACGACGGACTGAGCCAGCTCACCCCCTGGCGTTCGGTCGCCTACCTACGCGACCTGCTCATGCAATCCGGCGTCCTGCCCCCGGCCGACCGGCAGCTGCTGCTCTTCCAGCGCTGGCTCGCGGAGAAGCTGCCCACCATCGGCGATGCCCAGCACCGGCGGCTGCTGGAACTGTTCGCCTCCTGGCACGTCCAGCACCGCCTGAACACCCTGGCCAGCCGCAGCCCGCTGACCAGTGACCAAATCCAGCAGGCACGAGACGAGATGCGCCTCGCGGCCGCCTTTCTTGCCCACCTCGCTCAGCGCGGGCACTCCCTCGCCGACTGCACCCAGGCCGACGTCGACACCTGGTACGCAGGCGGCTACACCGCCCGGCACCTCACCCATGCCTTCCTACGGTGGGCAATGCGCTCCAAGCACATGCTCGCCCTCACCGTCCCGCACCGCTCAACCAGCAACCCCGCTCCGATCGCCCAGCACCAGCGCCTCGCGCTGCTGCGGCAAGCCGTGAACCGCGAGGACGTCCCGCTCCAGGACCGCATCGCCGCCGCGCTTGTCCTCCTCTACGCGCAGCCGCTCACTCGGATCACCCGACTCACCACCGACGACGTCCTCCAGAAAGACGGCGAGATCCACGTCCGCCTCGGTGATCCCCCGGCGCCCGTCCCCGAGCCCTTCGCCTCGCTGCTGCTGGCCTACCTCGACCAGCGCCCAAACACCATGACTGCCACCAACCCCGAGACCCGCTGGCTGTTCCCCGGCCGCCGGGCCGGACAGCCCATGACTTCGGACACCCTCGAACTCCGATTCCGTCGCCTGGGCTTCCCCGCCCAGCGGGGACGCACCGCAGCCATCCGTCACCTCGTCCTCCAGGCCCCGCTCCCGTGATCACCCGCATGCTCGGCTACCACGACGACACCACCGCCCAACTCGCAGCCGAAGCCGGAGGAACCTGGCGCCACTATGCCCCCGGCGACCACACACGGTGACGACCTGGGGCCTGGCTGACGAATCCACGCGACCCATACTCGCCATCCGCGAGTCCGATCTGATCCGCCCCAGCGGGTCCTGTGGCGGTCAAGGCGTCAGCGGGCCAGCGAGAGCCGCTGCTCCCGCCGCGCTGTCTCCGGACCACGAGATCAACGCATCGTCAGCGGGCAGCCGGCCCCAGAGCATGAGCAGTAGCCGCTCCGCCGTTCCAGAGATCTCGGCCACAGGCTCGCCCGGACCGTAAGTCCAGGACTGGCCGGTGTCCGTGGCCCGCAGCCGGAGTGCATGGCGCGGCGGTTCGGCTCGTCCACGCGCAGTCTGACGCGGTGCCATCGTGTCGAAGACCTCCGCCACGCCGTCTGCCGCGAACTCCGGGCTGAAGGGGAGAGCATCTCCCAGGGCGTTCTGCGCGTCCCAGCGGTGGATCAGCATCTCCTGAGCGCGCCGCCGCTGCCAGAAGCCCACGGTGTGTGGCGGGTAGAAGGTCCACGCCTCGATGGCCGGATCAGTGTCCAGCACGGCCAGCAACTCGTCTACCGAAGCGTTGAACCAACCCCGCACCTCGGCGTCCACCCGCGGTGCGGGCGGCGCCTCGTAGTCGCCGCGCTTGTCGGTGACCGCCGCGGCGGCCCAGCGGTTGCCCCGGCCCATGTGCTCGGCGAGGTCGCGCAGCGTCCAGTCCCCACAATGGAGGACGGGCAAACTCAGGTTGTGCCCAAGGCAGGCGCTGAATGCAGCGGACTCCTGGCGCAGCAGTTGGAGGTAGGGAAGCGAAGCCATGGCACGGACCCTACCCATCCTCAGCCCGTGGTCCCGCGCTCACCCCGCCGATGCCCTCGCCCCCCACCGGATCACCCGCGGAGGGCCCTGGCCACTGAGCTCCTAGCAGTCACACACAGTGACGACAGGCTCCGCTCACGCAGAGGAATACGCGACAGCCGATTACGCGAGGTCGCCAGTTTCACACCCTAGTGGAGCAGGCCCTGGGGCCGCGTCGGCCGTCCGGCTGGGTGCTGGCGAAGACCGGCGGCCGCGGGCCCGGCCCGGGCGTCGTCCACGCCGTCGACTGTGAAGAGGCCCCGGCCGGGGCGCCGGTGCTGAGCCTGGAGAAGGCCCTGGACGCGGCGCAGCACCCCGGGACCCGGCTGTGCGCGCTGTGCGGCGCGGCGGCCGAGCTCGATCCGGTACTGAGGGGCTTCGACAGCGGCTTCGGTGAGGATTAAGGCTCGGAGGGTCCCTCGGGGCCGGGGTCGCGTGCCGGGATTTCGCTCCTGCAGTCCATGCACGTGACGGTGTCGGGGAGCGTCGTGAAGCGGATGCCGGAGACGCCGTAGGAGCCGTCGATGCGGTAGCTCCCGCAGACCGGGCAGGGCGTGGCCTGGACGTCCTTCTCGCAGCGCAGACACCGGCCGTGCTTCACGCTGTCGTCGCCCGGCTTGACCACAGTGTCGGCGCTTCCGCACCGCGGGCAGTGCATCTCGTTCTGGTCCACGTTCGTCCTCAACTTCCGGTGGGCAGAGGGACATGGAGCCAGGTCCCGGCCGATCTCGCTTGCACGGGGTTTCCCTGCGGGATGGACTGCGTGCGGTCAGCTGACTCGGTGGCTCCCTCGGACGTAAGATCCGCAGACCGCGAACGAGGGGGTGCCGGGATGCACCGAGTGGAGCTCTCCGACAAGCTGCCGCAGTGCTCGCGCTGCCGTGGCGATCTGATCACCAGCATCGTGATGCCGCAGGACGACGTTGAGGGACGGCCGATTCACATGGAGTTGTGCGCGGCCTGCGACGCGGACAAGCCCGCCGTCGGCGCGCTGCTGCGGTGGTTCGCCGAAGGCGGCGGGCGGGACGTCGCGCGCGCTGGGGAAGGCGCACGGCCGCTGCTGGAGTTGACGAGGAAGGCATGGCTGAGCACGGCTGGTTCTTCCAGGATTCGCCCGCCGAAGGCCCGTAGGCGGGGCGCACTGGAGCGGACCGGCTTCGGGCTCTTCGGCCTGCGGCCTCACGCAGGGTTGCGTGACGCGATCAGCCGGTTGGTCAGTTCGACCGTGGCGAGGTACCACCAGAAGATCCAGTCGAGGAACGCTTCGTCGTACTCGCCGCGCTGGTCGGCCCGGCGGTGGCGCAGGTCGAAGCGGTTGGCGATCTCGAAGAGGGCGCCCTCGTCGGGCTTCCCGGCTTCTTCCCTGATCAGAGCGCGCCGTTCCTCGAGGATGCGCGCAAGGTTGAAGATCGCCGATCTCTTGCTTTCGGTCGACGTGTCACGTCCTCGGAAGAGCGCGATGGCGTGGCGAATGCTGGCGGTGGTGTCGGGGGTGCTGTCGTTGAGGGCGCGATGCACCAGCTGGCTTCGGGCGTCGTCGGTGACGGCGACCAGGCGCCCGAGGTCCTCGCCCTCCGCGGCGAGCTCGTACTCGATGCCGGCCTCGCGAGCAGCTCGTTGACCTTCCACCGGTACAGGATGCGGGCCGGGCCGTTGTGGAACTCCGAGTGGTGCCAGCCGCAGCCGCCGAAGTTGTGGGGCCATCGCGTTCGGGGGCGGCTGACCAGGTCGTGGAGTACCTCGATGAGGCCGTAAAAAGTGTCCTCGTCCCACGTCTCCGGGGCCAGGGGCCACAGGCCGGGATGCCCAGGCGGCGTTCGATTACCTCGGAGGCGTCGGGCAGGGCGTCGTGGTCGTCGACGCAGTACTCGCCGAACACCTCGGCCAGGTAGCCGTTGCCGGCGAACTCGCCGATGAGCCGCGCGAAGTCCTGTCGGGCGTCTCGTGCGGTGCGGCCGTCCGGGGAAAGTCCGCTGCCGTACCGCTGCGGCCAGTACGGCCGCGGCGCAGCCGCGTGCCGGAGCTCGGATGCTCGCCTGATGAGCTCCTCGAACCAGTCGCACTGATCCCGGCCTGATGGGCGGTGCCCCAGCGGCTGGCAGTGGTTGTCCAGGGATCGGCTGCCGGATCCTTGTGGCTGGGTATCTCTTCGAAGTCCGCGACGGCTGTGGTGCCGGCGATAGCTTCGGTCAGGAGCCACTTCGCGCGCTCCTCCCAGGAGGAGCCGGTGGTGCGGAGGATGCGCTCGCCCTCGGCCACGAACAGCGGCGTGGGCCAGAGGAGTTCGTAGTTGCTCAAGTCCAGACTCACGGCGTCGTCATCACCTATCGGTGACCCGCTCCGGGCCTGGTCGTTGGACATGGCATCGCGTGCATGAACTCCGTCCCCCGCGGATACGCGAGTGAGGCCCGAACCGTCTGTGCCGAAGCACGCTACTTGTCACCGGCAGGGGTGACTGAACTGCGCTTCTGGGGCGGCAAAGCACCGTAGTTGTCACCGTATCGGCAGGCTACTTGGCACCAGCAGCCCGGACAGCAGGGTTGTGTCACCGAGCGCAGCCGCCTCTGATCGGCTTCGCTTGAAGACTTGCCCATGTACGGTCGGCCGCTCCGTATCCGCTGAGTCGGCTTTGCTATGGAGAGGTGATGGGGACGGTGATGGTGAGGTGGCCGTCATGGTCTGGTTGAGGGGTATCGAGAGCGTTCATACGGGTGGCCAGGTGGAGGATCACGCGGCTGGTGAGTGATCCGTCCGGCGTGGCTGTGCCTTCTGGAGGCAGGCGGGTTTCGTCCGCACTCGGTGGGGTGCTGCCGAAGTAGCGGGCCATGTCCATGTTGACGACCCAACAGGCCAACGAGACCTTGACCTGTCCAGGCGCCGTCAGACGTGCCCGAACGTGCGCACACATGTTGAAGTCGTCTCCGCGGAAGGTAACCGTCGGGGAGGGCTCCTGGCCGTCAGAGCACTGTTGCATCAGCTCGCGTACGGCCGGTTCCACAACGGCCCGCGCCATGGGTTCTGTGTAGACCATCTGATCCCCTCGTCAAGCACGGAAGTATCCCAGGCGAGGCCCTCAACGGCTATGTCTATCGCGAACGACGGGCGGACGCTTCCAGTCTTGGTGACAACAAGCCTGCCTTCGTGACACCTATTGTGCTTTGGCTCAACACGTGTGACTGAGCGGGATAGTTGGCCACTCTGAGCATCCCAGTTGGCCACAGCTCCTGGGCGGCTCTGTGGGCCCCGACGAACGGGCTCTTCAACCCCCGCTGCCGGCCGCCGGGGGCCGTCGGTGTGAGCTGCCCGGCTCTGTAGCACGGAGACAGGCGCGGGCTCCCCGCTCGTATGGTGAAAGGACATGGCGGCGGCGTCGAGGGCGGTATAGACGTGACGGAACCGGAGATCGACTACACGGCGGTGTTCCGGGCCCTTCCCGGGGCGGCGGCGCTGCTGACCCCGCAGCTGGTCTACGTGGATGTCAGTGACGGGTTCTTGCGCTTGCTGGGCCGCACCCGCGAGTACGTGGTCGGCCGCTGCCTGTCCGACGGCTTCCCCGACTCGGCCGCAACCTTCAGGCGTCACTGCGCCGCGTGGCGGAAACCGGTGAGTGCGACGCCATGGATCTGCAGACCAACGTGGAGGACCCCGACCGGCCTGGGGTGTGGCACGAGCGGTACGGGAGCATGATCAACGCCCCCGTCTTCGGTCCGGACGGGCGCGTGGCGCTGCTGCTGCACCGGGTGGAGGAGGTCACCGAACTCATCCGCACCCGTGAAGTCGCACTGAGACTGCAAGAGGCGATGCTGCCCGCTCCCCGCAAGGTCGGGCGTCACAAGGCGGCTGTACGCTACCGGCCCGCCATCAGCGCGCTGGACGTGTGCGGCGACTGGTACGACCTCGTCGACCGGCCAGGCGACCGCATCGCGATCGCCGTCGGGGGCGACGTTGTCGGCCACGGCCTGCCCGCGGCCTGCATCATGGGACAACTGCGCAGCGCGCTCAGCGCCGCCTCCCGCGTTCGTCCAAGGCCCCGCCCAGGCCCTGGAAGTCCTCGGGCTGTACGCCCGCTCCATCGACGGCGCCGAGAACACCACAGCGGCCAACACGTTCATCGACTGGGACACCCACACCATCACGTACAGCAGCGCCGGCCACCCCCCACCCGTCCTCCTGCGGATCGACGGCACCGTCAAGTTCCTGGACCAGGCCACCGACCCCCCACTGGGCGCCCGCCCCGAACACGCCACCAGGCTCCAGGCCACCGAGCCATTCACCGAGGGCGCCGTCCTCGTGCTGTACACCGACGGCCTGATCGAACGCCGCCGCGAAGACATCGACACCGGCCTCGCGCGGCTCGCCGACTCCCTGACCCGCCACCAGGCAGCCGCCCCCGAAACCCTCGCCGACGCCCTGCTGGCCGACCTGCTCCCGCCCGGCGGCGCCACCGACGACACCGCCCTGGTCATCGTGCGCCTATGACCCCGCCGCCACGTCCGCAGTAGCCCGCTCAGTCAAATGCGACTTTTCCAGATAGACGGTTCCAGGGCTCCCGGCTGATCTGCACTGATCGGCCGGTCTGGTCGGCCTGGTTGACATCAGAAGATCGGTGTTGTTGACACCTCCCTCGGCAACCAGCGACCTGAGTAAGGTGGTCCCACCTCTTCTGAATCTCTGGGAAGTCTCCATGCCTCGCCGATCACCGGGCGAGATCCGGGCACAACTGCCCCTCCGCATCAATCGCGGCAACCGAGTCGTCATCCGAGGTCTCTCCGCTTTTTCGAACCGCCGGATCGCCCAGTTCGAGAGGAAGAACGGACTCCAGGCAGGCGACGTGGCCCACGCCTACCGTTCCTGGAACCAAGCCCTGCGACGAGTCGGGCCACATCAAGAGCTCTCCTACGGTTACGGCACAACGGGCTGGCGCGACATGCACGCTCGGACCCTGCTCGAAGCGGCCCTCCAGAGCCTGAGCGCGAAGGCCCGGCGCGAGCTCCGCGAAGCCATTGAGCCCCTGGACGCATGTTTCCTCGCGCATACCGTCAATGAGCCCTTCGCGTCACCACACCTGCCCTGGTGGCACCGTCGGAGCCTCGTATGACCTCGGTGTCAACCGTCGCGACCAGATGTCGTCTATCTCGAAAAGTCGCATCAGACCACATCGAGCTGAGCACAGGACTGGCCAACTCGAGCCCTCACTGGCCAGGGAGGGATGTCTGACCTCACCGGCCCTCACCGTGGGGCCTGACCTGCGATGACGCGGCTCATCACACCTGGTAACGCAATAGTTGGCGCAACGGCTGTTGCAAGAGCTGTCGCAACGGCTGTCGCCACTGCGGTGGTCGGCCCGCGCGGGCTTCGTTCACCCTGCGCACATAGTGCAGGTCAATGCGCATTCCGTCCCCCGCGGATACGCGAGTGAGGCCCGAACCGTCGCGGTGTGATCGGGTGCCGTAGTTGGCCCGTGCGGCCAAGTAGGTGCTCAGTGCGGGAAGTCGGGTCACTGAGTTCAGAGACTTGATCGCTGGAGATCCGTCGGCGTGAACAAGCCCCGGCGGGCAACGACCCGGTGTTCTTCGGCCACTCACGGACGACCAGCCCGTGGCGTTGCCGACCGAAGATGCCCTGCGACACTTGATCAGCCAGTCGTACTACGCCGTCGGGACAGTGACCGGGACGGCCGGACACGCGACCGGACCTACTTCACAGCCGTGACAATGCCGTGCTCGACGGCTCGCCGGTCGACGCGGCTCTCGCCGGAGCCGCCAGGGGCGCGGCCAGGCAGGGGATAGGCCGCGTCACGGCTGCGATTCACGCTGTTGAGGGTCTGGCGCGGCCACACCACGCCGTTTCCTCTTTACCGGGGCGCGTGGTCAGGCTGGTGTGGCGACGTGCGCGGCTACGAGAGCCCGAGCGGCAGCTTTCGCGGCGTCAACGACACTGCGGTCCTGCAGCAGACGGCCCGACGCCAGTGCCCCGTCGATCAGCAGGCCGATGTGGTCGGCCAGTGCCTCCGGGGCGTCGGCCTCGGCCTCACGGGCGAGTTGGGTGAGCCAATCCTGGCGGTGTCGATGGTGCGCGCGCGTGGCGGCATCCGCCTGGGAGCCGGGTTCCGCCTCGACAGCCGCGCTGATGAACGGGCACCCGAAGAAGCCGTCGCGGTCGAAGGAAGCAAGGAGCGCGTCGAACAGCCCCACCATCCGTTCGGCTGGAGTCGTCCCGGCGGCCTCGGCGGCGTCCCGCAGGTGCCGCATCCACGAGTCGTCCGTCCGCCGCAGGTAGGCCGCGATCAGGTCATCCTTGGTGTGAAAATGCGCATAAAGCGTGGACTTGGCCGTACCGGACTTTGCGATGACCTGGTCGACGCCCACGCCGCGCAGGCCGTGCCGATGGAAGAGGTCGGCTGCTGCATCCAGGATCCTCTGCTCACTCTTCGTCTTGCGTACCCGTGTCGCCATAACGGACAGACTAGTCCGTTCGATTTGCGTGCCCAGCTTTGCCAACCTTAATCGTACGGACTAGTCTGTCTGATTAAGCGCTCATGGAGAGAAAGAGGTAAAGCATGCGTGCCATGGTGTTGGAGAAGTTCGGCGGTCCCCTCATCCCGCGGGAGCTGCCCAAGCCCGTCCCTGAAGCCGGACAGGTCCTGGTCCGGATCTATGCCAGCGGCGTCAACCCGCTCGACACGAAGATCACGGCCGGCCTGGCCGGCCACGCCCGCAGCCAGCTGCCCGCTGTGCTCGGCATGGACCTGGCGGGCGTCGTCGAGGAGGTCGGCCCAGGCGTCCATAACTTCCGGGCAGGCGACGAGGTGTACGGGCTGACCGGCGGCGTCGGGGCCCTGCAGGGGTCGCTCGCCCAGTTCGCCGCTGTGGACGCGCGACTCCTGGCCCTCAAGCCGGTCTCACTCGGCATGCGCGAGGCCGCCGCGCTTCCCCTGGCCGTGATCACCGCGTGGGAGGGACTGGTCGACCGCGCCCAGGTCCGCGCCGGCCAGCACGTCCTGGTCCACGGCGGGGCCGGCGGGGTGGGCAGCGTCGCGATCCAGATCGCCACGGCCCGTGGCGCGTACGTCTACGCGACCGTGTCCCCTGCCCGAGCATCTGTTGTGGAACAGCTCGGCGCCACGGCGATCGACCGCACCAGCTGCACCGTGGAGGAGTACGTGGCCAAGCACACCAGCGGCGAAGGGTTCGACGTCGTCTACGACACCGTGGGGGGCCCTGTCCTCGACGCCTCGTTCGCTGCCGCCCGGACCTATACCGGACACGTCGTCAGCGCGCTCGGCTTTGGCACCCACAGCATCGCGCCGCTCTCCTTCCGCGGCGCCACCTACTCGGGTGTCTTCACGCTGCTGCCGATGCTGAGCGGACGTGGACGCGAGCACCACGGCGAGATCCTGCGGAGCGCGACGCGGCTCGCCGAGGGGGGCAAGCTGCGCCCTCTGGTCGACCCGCGCCGCTACACGCTCGACACCGTCGCCCAGGCGCACGCCGAAATCGAGCGGGGCACCTCGTCCGGCAAGATCATCGTCGACATCGACGCGTGAAGCAGCCGGCGCGGTGAGGCACGACGACGCCGCATCCCGCCAGACGGGCGCGGTAGAAGTCCTGCACCCCGTGCTTCGCAGGCGGTGGAGCCACGGTGAAGCCATGCCGTGGTCGGCCCTCCGCACGACCCGTCATCGCGCCACTCCCGCGTGATCATGGACCAGCACTGCCAGTTCGCATGAGGGTGTCGCGGCCACCCTGCAGGCACCCACCGGCCGCGTCCCCGTCGAAAGCGGTGTACCTCAACGGCTCAGGGGGGTGCGCGTCGGGCCACGCCCTGCCCGAGACGCGCTGGGGGCCGGGTCACGGCAACGTGATCCGGCTACCCGACCACACGCGGTTCGGGCCTCACTGCTGTTCGGGACCTACAGGTCGAAGTCGATGTGCTCCACGTCGGTGAAGCGCACCTCCTCCAGGCTGCCCGCGCGGCGGCCGCCGTCCTGGAAGTACACGTCCTTGAGGGCTTCGGCGGCGATTTCCTGGAGCCGCTGGTCGCTGGCTCCCTGCTCCTGGGCGTCGAAGAGGCGGGCGGCGTACTGCGGCGGCAGGGCCACGGTGAGGTGGCGGATCCGGTCCTGGTCGGTGGTACCGATCGGAGCGGTGTAGCCGAGCCGGGCGCGGGTGTCGATGACGATGCCCCCTGTGGTGGCCGCCGTCTTCTTGGCCTTCGTCCGGATCTGCGGCTGCCACCGGGCCTTCACCTCGGTCTCCAGGCGGGCGGCGAGGTCCGGGCGGGGCTTTTTGATCTGGTCCTTCACGGACCGCTCGACGGTGCGCTGGGAGATCCGCAGCATCTGGGCGACGGCTTTCGTGCCCTTGTACTGCTTGACCAGGTACCGCATCTGGGCGCCGGCTGACTTCGGGATGGGGCGGGTGAACGCTCGCTGCACCGCCTTGTCGAGGCCGTCCCCGAACATGCTCATCGCGGTCTACTCCCCGTCGTCCTTGTTGGTGACGTTGCCGTCCTTGATGTAGCGGGCGAGGTTGAGCTCGGGGCCGTACTGCTCCCGCACGCCCTCGCCCCACAGCACGCTCTGGGTGCCCTCGTGCTTGACCATCCCGGGGCTCACACCGAGCCTCCAGCCGCCCGGCAGCGGCTTGCCGTCCCGGTACGGCACGAAGTCCAGCGGCGTGGTCCCGTCGACGGCGTACACGGCGCAGTCCGAGAGGATCGCGACCGGGTACTGGCCCGTCGCCAGCGCGTGCTTGAGCAGCTTGCGGTGCATGTTGATCCGCGTGCGGGAGATGACGGCGGCGCGGATGTCGGGCCGCCACGTCGGCCGGGACAGGGCCCGCCACGGTTCGCCGGAGCGCCAGCCTTCGCCGCGGGGGCGCTCGCGGAGCTTGCCGATGCCGCCCTTCACGGTGGCCTTGACCGCGGAGAGCACGATCGCCAGCTGCGGGTCCACCTGCTTGTGGCCGTCCATCGCCGCGAGGAAGTCCTCCGGCGACAGGTCGCCGGTGACGCCCAGGTCGGCCATCGTCGCCACGTACGCGTCGCGCAGCCGGTTGTACCAGCCGTCCAGGAACCGGCCGTTCTCGTACCGGACGTACGCCTCGGTCGGCGCGACGTCGTAGCCGAGCTCCACCGCATAGGCGACGGTCGGCGTCGCGTACCAGGCCAGGCCCTCGGGCCTCTCGCCCTTCGGCGTGAACGGACTGGGCAGCAGCTCCCCTTCGAGCTGCTTCCACTCCTTGCCGACCAGCACGCGGGACAGGTGGACGTGGGAGAGGTCGACCAGCCAGGAGCCGGGCAGCTTCGGGTCGAACGCAGGGTTCTTGACGTGCGTCGGCGCACCCAGGCCGACGATCGTGCCGTTCGCTCCGGCCGCGAACGCCATGTTCACGTCGATGCCCACCAGGTGCGACTTGAGGCACTCCGCGTCGGTGAGCGGGCGCGCCCAGTCGTACGCCTCCTCCACCAAAACCTCGTCCGGGCCCCGCTTGTGGAACCGCGGCAGATCCGCGAGCAGCGGGTGCCCGTCCGGGGCCTCGCACGGCGCGCACTCCACCGGGTGCGCGCCCAGGGAGCCCGGGTTGTGCTCGCTGCGGCGCTTGCCGTTCTCGTCCGGCTCGGACGCGCGGGTCGGCGGGTGCAGGGCGGTCATGAGCTCCAGGCCGGTCACGGCGGTGGAGCCGCGCGGCGTCATGACCCGGGTCGCGAAGGTGCCCAGGAGACGGGCGAGTTCCGCCGGCGGAAGCTGACCCGCCTCGCCCCAGTGCCGGTTGTCGAGCGCGTCCCAGCCCGGGATGCACAGCTGCACGCACATCCGCTCCGAGCCCTTGGCCGGACGGTAGATCCTCGCCCACGGCCCGAACCCGCGCTTGGTGAGCTGCCAGTTGGCCCGCGCGAGCTGCTTGATGACCTTGTGGCCCTCCGGCAGCCGCCCGGACAGGCGCTCTTCCTCGGTGAAGTGGAGCGGCAGGCCGTAGCGCTCGCACGCGGCCTCAGTGAGCACGATCAGCGGGTCGGCGTCCTTGCCCGGCCCGGACAGCTTCGACTGCCCGAGCTTCGCCTCGGACAGGGTCCAGTCGACCAGGGCCGGGATGGACTTCGCGGGCACGTCCAGGACCAGGCCGCCGACACAGTACGCGAACACCTTCCCGTCCTCGACGTCCACGACCGCCAACGGGCCGTTCTCGAAGCGCAGGTCGAAGGCGGCCGTGGCCGTTGCGGGCTTCGCCGCGGCCTTCTTCGCGCCCGGACGCCGCGACGTCGACGACGGCCTGGTCGTGGCCGCCGGACGGGACGGGACGGTGGTGGGGCGCTGCTGGTTGTGCTGTTCAGTAGTCACGGCCGCAGCATCTGAGGCCGGGCCTGTGGACAGAGTCTGCGGTTTTGCGGACTCGGTCTCGCGCGGCGCGGGCGCGGCGGGACCGGTGAACGTCTCGGGCACCACCGCGTCCTGCTCGGACACCGCGGCCGCCGGGGCGGGGTAGAGCTCCACAATCGATCGTGGAAGCCCGAGCCCGGCTCGGCGCCATCGCCCGCGAGGTCAGCGCCACCCGTGAGCCGGTCGCCATCACCGACCACGGGCAGACCA
The DNA here is from genome assembly GCF_053599675.1 of Streptomyces sp. NPDC000880. Lineage (NCBI taxonomy): Bacteria > Bacillati > Actinomycetota > Actinomycetes > Kitasatosporales > Streptomycetaceae > Streptomyces > Streptomyces sp. NPDC000880. The sequence continues at coordinate 52,761 of NZ_JBSFMS010000037.1, forward strand.
TCGCGATACTGGTCAGCCCTGCCGATGCCCTCGAACTGCAGGAGATGCGGGCCCTGGCCGCCTACCGCGCGCGCCAGGCCCGGGGAGAGCACGCTGGCGTCCCGCACGAAGAGGCGTACCGCCGCGTCTTCGGCGGAGATGAGGCGTGAGCTACGAGGTCATCTGGGAGCCCGAGGCCCTCGCCCAGGCGGAGCGGTTCGCCAAGGACGACCCGCAGGGAGTCCGGCAGGTGTTCACCGCCGTCGATCGCATCGCCGACGAACCCCGGCCCGAGGGCGCGTTCGGCAGCACCGACGTGCTGCGGATCCACGGATCAGCGACCAGCAGGTCCGCATCAGCGTGCTCCACCTCGGCCGCCTGCGCTGAGCATTGCCGAAGGGGTGGCCTCTGCGTGAGGCCACCCCCTTCGGCAATGCTTGGTCAGCCGCGCTGGATCCTCTTCAAGTCGTCCAGCGTGATTGTGGGCGGCTGCCTTGCTCGACACCCACGCCAGGATCTGCGGATCTGGGCGCGCGTCGTGCCGACGGACACCGGCGGCGGCGGTGTCCTTGCCGTCGGAGTCAACGAGGTGGTGGATGTACCGGGCCAGGTTCGTGCTGTTCACCCATCCCGCGAAGAACACCGCAACGAGCAGCGACGCCGCCACCAACCGGCCGACCAGGCAACCCCCACCAGCCAGCCGATGCCTTGACTCCCACATCGCACCTCTGCCGGTATCGCACTGGGCGTAGCGCTGCACGTCACGCGGAACGCCGCAGATGTCGGTTTGCATACGCCCCCGGCGTTCGGTGATCACGCTTGCTCGAACATGCGAGGCTGGATCCGCGAGGCCCGTTCTGGGGATCACACGTCGGCGGCGGCCCCGGTGGCAAGGAAAATCACTCGGTTGGCGACATTCACGGCGTGGTCGGCGAAGCGCTCGTAGTACCGGTTGAGCAAGGTCAGGTCCACGGCGGCTTCCACGCCGTGAGGCCAGGCGCCGTCAGCCATGTGGTGGAACGTGTTGCGGTGGATCTCGTCCATGGCATCGTCGTCGAAACGCAGTTCCGTCGCGGCCTGGGGGTCCCTGGTCTCCAGGACCTGTCGCATCTTGGTCGCCATCTGCTTGCGACCCCGGCCCATCTCCTCGATGGCCGGCCGCAGCACAGCGGGGACAGAAGCGCCGGGATACCGCGTCCGGGAAATCTCGGCCACGTGGCAGGCCAGGTCCCCCATCCGCTCCAGGTCGGCCGAGATGCGCAGGGCGGCCACGAGCGTGCGCAGGTCGGTGGCGACCGGCTGCTGACGGGCCAGAACGGACATCACACGGGCTTCGAGGTCATCACGGGTCGCATCGATCACAGCATCCTGGCTGATCACTTCTTCGGCAGCACCGAGGTCACCGCCGACCACCGCAGTCGTCGCGCGGCCCATCGCGTCGGTCACCAACACCGCCAGCTGCACCAACTGGACGTGTACGGCGTCAAGTTCCTCGTGGTAACGATCCCGCATGAGCTTCCCCCGATTATCCAGCAGCCAGCAGTGCCCCGACCAGCCATAATCCAGGATCCCACCATGACAAACCAGGATGCCGGCACCCGCAGCATCCATCACTGATCATTAACGGCGGGACGGATGACACTTGAGGCGCTCGCGGCCGTTACGGTGAGCTCTCGAACGTGGCGGCGCTCTCACCAGGGATGATTCGTTACTGCCCGCGTCGTGGTCAGCACACCGCGAGGTTGGGGCCAGGACTTTTCAGCGCGGGATCGTCGGTCAGGCGCGGGCCCCCGCCGCGGCGAGGGCTTCTACGCGGGTGCGGTACTGCCTCAGACGGATGATCTTGCCATCACGGAAGATCACGAGTGTGGCGCTCGCGGCCTCCACCGGCCGGGCGCTCTCACGGCAGTGAACACCAGAGACAACCAAGGCACCGCCGATATCGTCTATACGAATCACCCCGGTGGTTCGACCCTGCTCATGTCGCTGTCTCAGCAGGGTGAGGTCCTCCTGCCGGTTGCGGCAGTCTCCGGAGCCGGGATCGCATCCAACAAGCTCGACGTCCGGCGCGAGAGCCCGTGCGAAAGCGTCGAAGTCGCCGCTGCTCCAAGCGACGAAAACATCACTGACGGCCATGGCAACACCTCCGACAATGGGCTGCGAGCGTCCTGCTCCTAGAAACCCCACCACGCCATCACCTCAGCAGCCAGCCGGCCGACAGGTGCACGGCGTGACCGTCCGGAGGTGTCGGCGGTGGTCGACTGGTGATCCGCTTTCGGGGCGGTGATCGCTGCCACCTGGAGGTGCACACAGAGGGCGTGCACCTTGGGGCAGCAGCCAGCGTTAGTCGCACCGCTGCGCCTGACCACTGCTCCAAGGGGCGCGGTGCCCCTGGAGCAGTACCTGACGGACTACACCCTGTAGCTCGGTGTCGCAGGCGACCGGGCGGTCCAGGCCGCCGACGGCAGCCGCGGCGACCCGGCACTTGGTCCTGCGGATCGACATACACCTCGCCCACCGGCCCTTGGACTGCCACCGGAGGTGACCCCCACCGGATCTGCGACCTGTTCGCCTCTCCGTCAGCGCAGCCCTGCGCTACACCTCCACCGTCGACCACCCGGGCATCACCTCCGGCGCCCCGTGCAGCCCAGGCCGACGGACCCAGATCCGAAAGCGGGCGGCCCGGGCCGCCGGCAGGTGGCCACGGCGGCGCTTGAACCGCCGCCGTGGTTCTGGAAGTCAGCCGTAGGAGAGGTCGGAGCAGAGGTCGTGGTCGGCGGAGCGTGCCTGGCCGCTGACTGCTGTGGGCAGGGGCGCGGGTGCGGCCGGGGCGGTGGATGCAGTGGGGGTGGTGGCGTAGTCCTGGCCGGTGACGAGGTTGAGCTGGGCGCCGGGGAGGGATTGGAGTTC
>NZ_JBSFMS010000038.1:0-35150 GCF_053599675.1 Streptomyces sp. NPDC000880
TTGGCACGCTGTTGAGTTCTCAAGGAACGGACGCTTCCTTTGTACTCACCCTCTCGGGCTTTCCTCCGGGCGCTTCCCTTCGGTCTTGCGTTTCCAACCCTACCAGACTCTTTTTCCGTTCCGTTTCCGGTGAGGAATTCGAATCCAGTGGCCGTTGGAGTGGCCTTTTGCCTTTCGGCTGACCCGACTTTATCAGAGATTCTGAGTCGGAATTCCCGCCCCGTTCGGGAGAACCTTCAGGGCGCACATGTACGCCGGCTTCCCGGTGGGCGGAGCCGTAAACGTACTGGAGCGGGGCGCCCCGATGCAAATCGAGGGCCCCGCTCCAGATCGACGGCGTCAGACCTCGACGACGACGGGCAGGATCATCGGGCGTCGGCGGTAGGTGTCCGAGACCCACTTGCCCACCGAGCGGCGGATCAGCTGCTGGAGCTGGTGAGGCTCCACCACGCCGTCCTGGGCGGACTTGCTCAGGACTTCCTCGATCTTCGGGACGACGGCACTGAAGGCCGAGTCCTCGATACCAGAGCCGCGGGCATGGATGTGCGGGCCGGCGGTGATCTTGCCGGTGGTGCTGTCCACGACCACGAAGACCGAGATGATGCCCTCGTCGCCGAGGATGCGGCGGTCCTTGAGGGAGGTCTCGGTGACATCGCCGACCGAGAGGCCGTCGACGTACACATAGCCCGCCTGGACCTTGCCGACGATCTTGGCCTTGCCATCGACGAGGTCGACGACGACGCCGTCCTCGGCGATGACGATGTGGTCCTTCGGAACGCCCGTCAGCGCGCCGAGTTCGGCGTTGGCGCGCAGGTGGCGCCATTCGCCGTGGACCGGCATCAGGTTCTTCGGCTTACAGATGTTGTAGAAGTACAAGAGCTCGCCGGCCGAGGCGTGGCCCGAGACATGGACCTTGGCGTTGCCCTTGTGGACGACGTTCGCGCCCCACCTGCTCAGGCCGTTGATCACGCGGTAGACCGCGTTCTCGTTGCCCGGGATGAGGGACGAGGCCAGGATCACCGTGTCGCCCTGGACGATGCGGATCTGGTGGTCGCGGTTGGCCATCCGGGAGAGCGCGGCCATCGGCTCCCCCTGGGATCCCGTGCAGACCAGCACGATCTCGTGGTCCGGGAGGTCGTCGAGGGTCTTGACGTCCACGACCAGACCGGCCGGAACCCGCAGATAGCCGAGGTCGCGGGCGATGCCCATGTTGCGGACCATCGAGCGGCCGACGAAGGCCACGCGGCGGCCGTACTCGTGAGCGGCGTCGAGGATCTGCTGGATGCGGTGCACGTGGCTGGCGAAACTGGCCACGATGATGCGCTTCTGGGCGTTGGCAAAGACCGTACGCAGGACATTGGAGATGTCCTTCTCCGGCGGGACGAAGCCCGGGACCTCGGCATTCGTCGAGTCGGCGAGGAGAATGTCGATGCCCTCCTCGCTGAGCCGCGCGAAGGCATGCAGGTCGGTCAGGCGGCCGTCCAGCGGGAGCTGGTCCATCTTGAAGTCACCGGTGTGGACCGCCATGCCCGCGGGGGTACGGATGGCGACCGCCAGGGCGTCCGGGATGGAGTGGTTGACCGCGATGAACTCACAGTCGAAGGGGCCGATGCGCTCGCGGTGCCCCTCGGTGACTTCGAGGGTGTACGGGCGGATACGGTGCTCCTGGAGCTTTGCCTCGATCAGGGCGAGGGTCAGCTTGGAACCGATCAGCGGGATGTCCGGCTTCAGGCGGAGCAGGTACGGGACGCCGCCGATGTGGTCCTCGTGGCCGTGCGTGAGCACGATGCCGTCGACGTCGTCGAGACGGTCCCGGATGGTGGTGAAGTCCGGCAGGATCAGGTCGACACCGGGCTGCTCCTCCTCGGGGAAGAGGACGCCGCAGTCGACGATGAGCAGTCGGCCGTCGTACTCGAAGACCGTCATGTTGCGGCCGATCTCGCCGAGACCGCCGAGTGGGGTGATGCGCAGGCCGCCCTTGGGGAGCTTCGGCGGGGCGCCGAGTTCAGGATGCGGATGGCTCAAAAGACTCTCCTCACCACGCACGCCACGTACCGCTGCGGCACGTGGCGTACATGACATTCGTACACTTGCCGTTGTCTGTTTTCTGCCGTTTGGCCGGTTTTCTTCGCGTATTCAGTTGTGAAGTCTGGGTTTGAAGCCGTTCAGGCCGTTTAGAGCTGTACCCCACCGGCCGCGAGGTCGATCTTGAGCTGCGCGGTTTCCTCCGGGGTGAGCTCCACCAGGGGGAGCCGGAGCGGTCCGGCCGGGAGGTCCTGGAGGGCCAGTGCCGCCTTGGTGGTGATGACGCCCTGGGTGCGGAACATGCCGGTGAAGACCGGGAGCAGCTGCTGGTGGATCTCGGTGGCCTTCTGGACGTCACCGGCGAGGTGGGCGTCGAGGAGGGCGCGGAGCTCGGGGGTGACAACATGGCCGACGACCGAGACGAAGCCGACTGCGCCGACCGAGAGCAGCGGGAGGTTGAGCATGTCGTCGCCCGAGTACCAGGCGAGACCGCTGCGGGCGATGGCCCAGCTGGCGCGGCCGAGGTCGCCCTTGGCGTCCTTGTTGGCCACTATGCGCGGGTGGTCGGCGAGGCGTACGAGCGTCTCGGTGTCGATCGGGACGCCGCTGCGGCCGGGGATGTCGTAGAGCATCACGGGCAGTTCCGTCGCGTCGGCGATAGCCGAGAAGTGACGGTACAGGCCCTCCTGCGGGGGCTTGTTGTAGTACGGCGTCACGGCGAGCAGGCCGTGCGCGCCGGCTCGCTCGGCCGTATGGGCGAGCTCGATGCTGTGGCGGGTGTCGTTGGTGCCGATGCCGGCGACGACATGGGCCCGGTCTCCGACCGCTTCCAGCACTGCCCGTACGAGCTGGTCTTTCTCCGCGTCGCTGGTGGTCGGCGACTCACCGGTGGTGCCGTTGATGATCAGGCCGTCGTTGCCTGCGTCCACCAGATGGGCGGCCAGGCGCTGGGCACCGGCAAGGTCAAGTGCGCCGTCCGCCGTGAAGGGCGTGACCATAGCGGTGAGGACCCGCCCGAAGGGGGTCTGCGGAGTGGAGATCGGAGCCATGGGTAACACGCTACTCGCTGCTCAGTACGCAGTGTCCCCTCGGGGGACGTGATGTACAAGGTGGCAAGAGGAGCCCGGCACTGCCTGCTCGGGGGTTCAAGCAGTGCCGGGTCCGTTTGATCAGCCTAGATGAACTTCATGAAACACCGCAATGCGGACACTTCGCCCGACTGATCCGTACATCTGTGCTTTACGGGTGCTGGGCGGGTCCTCTGCGGGTGTCCTACGGAGCCATGCGGCCGTTCTCATTGAAGGCGGCGTACGTGAGCGGCATGAGCTTCGCCCAGTGCTGTTCCATCTTCTCGCCGACCATTTCGATCTCCCGCTGCGGGAAGGACTGGACCTTCGCCAGCTCGTGCTGGGTGCGCAGGCCGAGGAAGTGCATCAGCGAACGGGCGTTGCAGGTCGCGTACATGGAGGAGAACAGGCCGACCGGGAGGACGGCACGGGCCACCTCGCGGGCGACGCCGGCGGCCAGCATCTCGTGGTACGTCTCGTACGACCGGCGGTACGAGTCCACCATGGCCTCCGACACGACCTTGTGCTGCTCCGGAGATCCGTCGATGAAGACGTACTTGCCGGGGCGGCCCTCCTGGACCAGCTTGCGGTCCTGGCCCGGGACGTAGAAGACCGGCTGCAGCTCGCGGTAACGGCCGGATTCCTCGTTGTAGGACCAGCCGACCCGGTGCCGCATGAACTCGCGGAAGACGAAGATCGGGGCGCTGATGAAGAAGGTCATCGAGTTGTGCTCGAAGGGGCTGCCGTGGCGGTCGCGCATCAGGTAGTTGATGAGTCCCTTGGAGCGCTCGGGGTCCTTGTGGAGCTCCTCCAGAGACTGCTCGCCGGCCGTGGAGACTCGGGCGGCCCACAGCACGTCGGAGTCGCCGGCGGTGTGCTTCACCAGCTCGACGGTGACATCGCTGCGGAAGCTCGGCGTGGCTGTCTCGATGGAGGTGTCGGGCACCAGGGGTCCTTCCGGTTGAACGCTGGGGCGGCGCCCACTTTAACGAGGGAACGCCGCGGCAGTGCCTCGGCCCCCTTTGAATCTCTCTGGTAACTCGGGCACCAAATGACTGTTTTTGACGTCAGTACCAGTAGAAGTGTTCTGTCACGAAATTCCAACACAAGATTCCAAGGAGAGTGCCTGATGTTCCGCCGGGGAGAGGCCGTCCCGTTCGCCTTCGTCGCCGAGGCCGACCGCTTCCGCAGTAACGTCACTCGGCCGCCCCGTGAACGGCTGAGCGTCTCCGAGCTCGCGGGCCGTACGCTGGTCGGGCTGACTATCGTCTGCGGACTCGTCGGCTCCCTGCTTTTCGGGCTTCCCGCACTGGATTCCGGCCAGGCGCCGGGGCATTCGCAGCAGTCCGAGGCGTCCGTCGGACGCTGACTCGTACGGCCCCCCGGGTGTGGTCCGTCAGTGGCCTCCTCGGTAGCCTCACCGGGCACAGCCCAATCGAGTGTGCTGGTGAGTGAGGATCAGTCGTGCCCCTGCCTTTTCTGACGGCCGACCGTGCATTTGGCACGAACGATGACGACGTCGCGCTGCCCTTCGACGATCACGACCACTGGCGGCGTCCGTACCGTCCGGGACCCTGGCGGGTCGCCGCGGCAGCGTTGCTGCTGCTGCTCGCGTCGTTCGTACTCATCGCGGCGATGATCATCGCGTTCGCCGGTGCACTGCCGGGCGCGGGCGTGTGCCTCGGGCTGGGGCTCATCCTGATCTTCGCCGCGCTGCGGCTGCTGCGCGCCGGCGTGTGGGTCAGCCGTCACGGAGTGCGACGCGTGAACTTCTTCTCGACCACCACGGTGCCGTGGAGCAGCGCTGCCGCGCTACGCACCGTTCAGCAGCCGGTCCGCTGGCTCGGGCTGCCGCGGACCGTGCAGGGCCAAGCGCTCGTCGTCGTACGGCAGAGCGATGAGGTGCTGCCCCTGCTGACCGATCACAACGCGGACTTCCTGTCGCGTCCCGAGGCCTTCGACCGTGCTGCGGACACCGTGGAGGCCTGGGGTTCGGAGTACCGGGCCGCCTAGGTCGGGGCCGGCCTGCCGTCGTGCAGTGCGATCGCCTGCTGCATCGCCCTGCGGGCGCGTGGGGTGTCCCGGGCGTCGTGGTAGGCGACGGCGAGACGGAACCAGCAGCGCCAGTCGTCCGGTGAATCCTCGGTCTCCGCACGACGCTTGGCGAAGACCTCGTCGGCCGAGTCGCGGTCGACGCGGCCGCCGGCCGTACGCCTCGACTCCTCGACCGGCAGGCCGCCTTCAGACTCCAACTCGCGGGCCAGCCGGTGGGCATTGCGCGCGAAGCGCGTGTTGTGCCAGAGGAACCAGACACCGACGCACGGCAGCAGGAAGGCCACCGCGCCCATCCCCATCGCGGCAGGCTCACCGGTCAGCAAGAGGAGAACACCCTCCAGCGCCACCACGCCGAAGACGATGACCAGCACCGTGGCGAGGAAGAAGTACGTGATCTTTCCGCCCATGGCCGTCAGCCCAGGTCGAGGAAGTGTTCCAGGCCGAAGGTGAGGCCTGGGGTGGACACCACGCGGCGGACGCCGAGCAGGATGCCCGGCATGAAGCTGCTGTGGTGCAGGGAGTCGTGCCGGATCGTGAGCGTCTCGCCCTCGCCGCCGAGCAGGACTTCCTGGTGGGCGAGCAGGCCGCGCAGGCGGATGGCGTGCACCGGGACACCGTCGACGTCCGCGCCGCGGGCGCCGTCCAGGGCGGTGACGGTGGCGTCGGGCTGCGGGGGGCAGCCCGCCTCCGCGCGGGCCGCCGCGATGAGTTGGGCGGTGCGGGTGGCGGTGCCGGAGGGAGCGTCGGCCTTGTTGGGGTGGTGCAGTTCCACGACCTCGACGGACTCGAAGTAACGCGCCGCCTGCTGCGCGAACTTCATGGTGAGGACCGCGCCGATGGAGAAGTTCGGCGCGATGAGCACACCGGTCTGTGGGGATGCGGCGAGCGAGGTGTTCAGCTGCGCGAGGCGTTCGTCGGTCCAGCCGGTGGTACCGACGACCGCGTGAATGCCATGGCGTACGCAGAAGTCGAGATTGCCCATCACCGAGGCCGGGGTGGTCAGTTCGACCACGACCTGGGCTCCGGCCTCCACCAGGGCTTCCAGCTTGTCGCCCCGGCCGAGGGCCGCGACCAGTTCCATGTCGTCGGCGGCTTCGACGGCTCGTACCGCTTCCGAGCCGATCCGGCCCTTGGCGCCGAGAACGGCCACGCGCAGCTTGCTCATTGCTCTTTCCTTAGGGGTTGGAAAACCGCTTCTAGGAGACTGCTTCGTGCAGGCGGTCCGCCTGCTTGTCCTTGAGCGGGCCGATCACCGACAGCGAGGGGCGGTGTCCCAGCACCTCGCCGGCCACCGCGCGTACCTCGTCGGGTGTGACGGCGGCTATCCGCGCAAGCATGTCGTCGACCGACATCTGCGCTCCCCAGCACAGTTCGCTCTTGCCGATTCGGTTCATCAGCGCGCCGGTGTCCTCCAGGCCGAGCACGGTGGAGCCGGAGAGCTGGCCCACGGCGCGGCCGATCTCCTCGTCCGACAGACCGTCCGAGGCGACCCGGTCCAGCTCGTCGCGGCAGATCTTCAGGACGTCGTGGACCTGGCTGGGGCGGCAGCCCGCATAGACGCCGAAGAGCCCGGTGTCGGCGAAGCCCGAGGTGTACGAGTACACGCTGTAGGCCAGGCCCCGCTTCTCCCGTACCTCCTGGAAGAGGCGCGAGGACATGCCTCCGCCAAGGGCGGTGTTGAGCACCCCGAGCGCCCAGCGGCGCTCGTCGGTGCGGGCCAGGCCCGGCATGCCGAGGACGACATGGGCCTGCTCGGTCTTGCGGTTCAGGAGCTCGACGCGGCCGGCGGTGCGGATGCTCCGCGAACCGTCGCGGGGAGGAGTCGGGGCCGCGTCCGTACGGGACAGCGCGCCGGCCTTCTCGAATGCCTTGCGCACCTGGCGTACGACCGTGGCGTGATCGACGTTGCCCGCGGCGGCGACGACCAGATGCGTCGGGTCGTAGTGCTTCTTGTAGAAGCGGCGGATGCGGTCGGCGGTCAGCGCGTTGATGGTGTCGACAGTGCCGAGGACCGGGCGGCCGAGGGGGGTGTCACCGAGCATGGTGTGCGCGAACAGGTCGTGCACACAGTCGCCCGGGTCGTCCTCGGTCATCGCGATCTCTTCGAGGATGACGCCGCGCTCGGCGTCGACGTCCTCCTGCAGAATCAGCGAGCCGGTGAGCATGTCGCAGACCACGTCGATGGCGAGCGGCAGGTCGGTGTCGAGCACCCGCGCGTAGTAGCAGGTGTACTCCTTCGCCGTGAAGGCGTTCATCTCCCCGCCGACGGCGTCGAGGGCGGAGGAGATGTCGAGGGCGGAGCGCTTGTGCGTGCCCTTGAACAGGAGGTGCTCGAGGTAGTGCGTGGCGCCGTTCAGGGACGGCGTCTCGTCACGGGAGCCGACGTTCGCCCAGATCCCGAAGGTGGCGGAGCGTACGGACGGCAGGGTCTCGGTGACGACGCGGAGGCCGCCGGGGAGGACGGTGCGGCGGACCGTGCCGATGCCGTGCTCGCCCTTGAGGAGCGTTTGGGTACGGGCGACGGCCCGCGCCTTTGAAGAGGTGCGGGCCGTCGTCCTGGAACTACGGGACGTCACTTGTCGGTGTCGTCCTTCTGGTCGTCGCCCTCTTCACCCTCGATGACGGGGATGAGGGAGAGCTTGCCGCGGGAGTCGATCTCGGCGATCTCGACCTGGACCTTGGAGCCCACCGCGAGCACGTCCTCGACGTTCTCCACGCGCTTGCCACCGGCGAGCTTGCGGATCTGCGAGATGTGCAGCAGGCCGTCCTTGCCCGGGAGCAGGGACACGAACGCACCGAAGGTGGTTGTCTTGACCACCGTGCCCAGGTAGCGCTCGCCGACCTCCGGCATGGTCGGGTTGGCGATGCCGTTGATCGTGGCGCGGGCGGCCTCGGCGGCCGGCCCGTCGGCGGCACCGATGTAGATGGTGCCGTCGTCCTCGATCGTGATGTCGGCGCCGGTGTCCTCCTGGATCTGGTTGATCATCTTGCCCTTGGGGCCGATGACCTCACCGATCTTGTCCACCGGGATCTTGACGGTGATGATCCGCGGGGCATTCGGGGACATCTCGTCCGGGACGTCGATGGCCTCGTTCATCACATCGAGGATGTGGAGGCGGGCGTCGCGGGCCTGCTTCAGCGCGGCGGCCAGGACCGAGGCGGGGATGCCGTCGAGCTTGGTGTCGAGCTGGAGCGCGGTGACGAAGGTCTTCGTACCGGCGACCTTGAAGTCCATGTCACCGAAGGCGTCCTCCGCACCGAGGATGTCGGTGAGGGTGACGTAGTGGGTCTCGCCCTCGATCTCCTGAGAGATCAGGCCCATGGCGATACCGGCGACAGGGGCCTTGAGCGGCACACCGGCGTTCAGCAGCGACATGGTGGAGGCGCAGACCGAGCCCATCGACGTGGAGCCGTTGGAGCTCAGCGCCTCGGAGACCTGGCGGATGGCGTACGGGAACTCCTCGCGCGTCGGCAGCACCGGCACGAGCGCGCGCTCGGCCAGGGCGCCGTGGCCGATCTCGCGGCGCTTCGGCGAACCGACGCGGCCGGTCTCACCGGTGGAGTACGGCGGGAAGTTGTAGTTGTGCATGTAGCGCTTGCGGGTCACCGGGGAAAGGGTGTCCAGCTGCTGCTCCATGCGGAGCATGTTGAGGGTGGTGACGCCCAGGATCTGGGTCTCGCCACGCTCGAACAGCGCCGAGCCGTGCACGCGCGGGATGGCCTCGACCTCGGCGGCGAGCGTACGGATGTCCGTGACGCCGCGGCCGTCGATGCGGACCTTCTCCTTGATGACGCGCTCGCGCACCAGGGTCTTGGTCAGCGAGCGGTAGGCGGCGGAGATCTCCTTCTCGCGGCCCTCGAACTGCGGGAGCAGCTTCTCGCCGGCCAGCGCCTTGACGCGGTCCAGCTCGGCCTCGCGCTCCTGCTTGCCGGCGATGGTGAGCGCCTGGGCGAGCTCGCTCTTGACCGCGGCGGTCAGCGCCTCGAGGACGTCGTCCTCGTAGTCGAGGAAGATCGGGAACTCGCCGGTCGGCTTGGCGGCCTTGGCGGCGAGGTCCGACTGCGCCTTGCACAGGACCTTGATGAAGGGCTTCGCGGCCTCGAGACCGGCGGCCACGATCTCCTCGGTCGGCGCCTCGGCGCCGCCCTTGACGAGCTCGATGGTCTTCTCGGTGGCCTCGGCCTCGACCATCATGATCGCTACGTCGCCGTCCTCCAGGACGCGACCGGCGACCACCATGTCGAAGATGGCCTCCTCGAGCTCGGTGTGCGTCGGGAAGGCGACCCACTGGCCCTCGATCAGGGCGACACGGGTGCCGCCGATCGGGCCGGAGAAGGGCAGGCCGGCCAGCTGCGTGGAGCAGGAGGCGGCGTTGATCGCGACCACGTCGTACAGGTGGTCGGGGTTGAGCGCCATGATCGTCTCGACGACCTGGATCTCGTTGCGCAGGCCCTTCTTGAAGGACGGGCGCAGCGGGCGGTCGATCAGGCGGCAGGTGAGGATCGCGTCCTCGGAGGGCCGGCCCTCACGACGGAAGAAGGAGCCGGGGATCTTGCCGGCTGCGTACATCCGCTCCTCGACGTCCACCGTCAGGGGGAAGAAGTCGAGCTGGTCCTTGGGCTTCTTGGAAGCGGTGGTGGCCGACAGCACCATGGTGTCGTCGTCCAGGTAGGCGACGGCGGAGCCGGCGGCCTGACGGGCCAGTCGGCCCGTCTCGAAGCGGATGGTGCGGGTGCCGAAGGAACCGTTGTCAATGACGGCCTCGGCGTAGTGGGTCTCGTTCTCCACTAGCGTTTTCTCCTCGTCTTCGTCCCCTCGCCCGTGTGGCGGGGGACGGTGGCCGAGAAGCTCTCGTTCTGCGGGCCGGTCTTCGATCGAAGCACCCGGGGCTTGGTTCTCCGGGGGCCACTACCGAGGACCGGCGGCGGGGAGGCGGCTTCTCGTTCGTCCGGTATTGCGTTGTTGCGGTTTTGCGTTGTGCGACCAGACTAAATGCCGTCCGGTACGTCGCGCACGTACAGCAAAGGGAGCGGCCCCCTAAGAGTGGGAACCGCTCCCTCCACGACGTCTTACTTGGCACCGCCGGCCGCACCACGGCGGATGCCGAGGCGGTCGACCAGCGCACGGAAGCGCTGGATGTCCTTCTTGGCCAGGTACTGCAGCAGACGGCGGCGCTGGCCAACCAGGATCAGCAGACCACGGCGGGAGTGGTGGTCGTGCTTGTGCGTCTTGAGGTGCTCGGTCAGGTCCGAGATGCGGCGGGAGAGCATCGCGACCTGGACCTCGGGGGAGCCGGTGTCGCCCTCCTTGGTGCCGAACTCGGTCATGATCTGCTTCTTCGTAGCGGCGTCGAGAGACACTCGGTACTCCTCTTTGTGTTCGATGCGCCCACGAGTGCCCCTGGTCTTGATCTCAGGGGAGCTTCCGTGACTCGGAGGCGAAGGTCCGATGAGCGCAGACCGCAGAGCCCTGGAAGAGCTCCGGAGGTCGCGTACACAAACGGCCGTCACACAGCCTACCAGCCGGTTCAGGACGTCAGCGCACGGATGGAGTGGTAGACGTCGAAGACCGCCAGGCACAGCGGAACGAGCGTGAGCAGCACACAGGCCTCAGCGATCTCCAGAAGGCGGCCCCAGAACGGGGTGACGCCCTTGCGCGGCACGATGAGCCCGATGGCGGTGATCAGCGCGGCGACCCCGGCGACCGCGGCGGTGAGCCAGACCGTACGGATGTCGAGCGCCGTGCTGTCGCCCTTCAGGGCGTCGAGCATCAGGCCCGTCGGCGGGTTGAGGCACAGCCCGAGCCCGAGCAGCACCAGTGCACCGAGGCCCGCTGCCAGCGCGCAGCCGACCTGTGCCGTGTAGCGGAAGAGGTGGGCGCGCATCAGCATGGCGATGCCGGTGGTGAGAGCGAGCAGCTGGCCCCACACGTTGTCGGAGAATCCGAGCACCGCCGCGGCGCCGACAGCAACCAGCGCACAGCCGCCGACCAAGCCGACCAGCAGCTCGTGGCCGCGCCGGGCCTGGGCGGCGATGCGCTCGGCGTCGACCGGGCCCTGGGGCGCGGGGTCGGTCCCGTAGTCACCGGCGGCAGTGCGGGGAGGCTCGAAACCGATGGGGAGACGGGCGAAGCGCGTGGAGAGGCCTGGCAGGAAGGCAAGGGCTCCAACGGAAAGCGGGGCGCACACCGCGGCGGTCTCCGCCGGCTCCATACGGGTCATGATCGCGGCGAAGGTCACCAGCAGGCCGACGGCAGCGGTGAAGACGAACGCGACGAAGGGACCGTCTCCGCCAGGGGCGACGATCATCAGGATCACGGAAGCGACCAGCACGGCGGCACAGGCGAGCAGGAACTGCAGTTTGCCGATGCCCTGGCCCTCCGCCAGGGGCAGCAACCCGGCGCCGGCGACCGCGAGGTTCGCCATGGACCCGATACCCAGAGCTACGGAAGAGGCCCGGTCGTCGTACACCCGTGCACGTACGCCAGCGAGCGCGAGCAGTAGTACGCCGGTGACGCCGGCCAGGATGCCCGGCAGGCCGTGCATATCGTGCCGGGGGTCGGCGGTCCACAGGACGAAGGCGAGCAGCACCAGCAGGGCGGACCCGCCGAAGAGCCCGGCGCCGCGCATCAGGTTGTCGTTCCAGAGCGTGCGGTCGCGGGCGACGGCGGAGGCGACCGCGTCGGAGACGTCGTCGAACACCGCCGGGGGGAGCGACTCGGCGAAGGGCCGCAGAGAGAGCAGCTCGCCGTCGAGGATGCGCTGGGCAGCCAGGGTGCGCGCACTGTCGAGCACGGTGCCGTCGCGACGCACCAGGTGGTAGCCGACCGGGGCGCCCGCCGCGGGGCTCTGCCCGGACAGCCGGAGGATCTCCGGGTAAAGGTCGGCGACGGGGATGTCTTCGGGCAGTGCCACGTCGACGCGACCGTCCGGCGCGACGACCGTGACCCGGCAGAAACCCGTTCCGCCGCTGGACGGAGCCGCGGGACCCGGGTGACCGGCTCCGGTGGCCGCCGCTGGGGCCGTCATACTCACCTGCTGCATCCCCCTCGTGGTTCTCTTGGATCGTAGGCCTCGCATTTGCGCCCCGAATGACCCTTTTTTGCGGAAGTTCACTGGTGAGCAAACGCGTTGCGCCACCCTACCGCCAACCGTTAACCCCTTACGCAAGTAGGATCCCTCCCCGCGGATGGAACCCGTCGCCACGGGGGCGCCGATAGGAACATTTCCATCCGGCAAGGGAATTGGTGAGCTGTGAGCCAGATCGTCGTCAAGCGCCCACCTCGGGCCCTGCCCTCCGAAGTACCTGGTGAACAGGTGCAGTTGCAACCCCCGCCCGAACTGCCCCGAGGGCAGCAGGAGGGCGCGCTGATGCAGCTGCTGCCGATGCTGGGTATGGGCGGTTCTGTCGTCTTCTTCTTCATGACCCCGAATCCGATCATGCGGATCATGGGCATGGTGATGATCGCGTCGACGGTCGCCATGGCCATCGCGATGCTCGTCCGCTACCGGCGCGGCACCCAGGGGCAGCTCGCAGACATGCGGCGCGACTACCTCAAGTACCTGACGCAGACAAGGCGCACGGTCCTGAGGACCGCGCACCTGCAGCGCGACGCACAGTTCTACCTCCACCCGTCCCCGGAGCAGCTGTGGGCGCTGGTTGCCGAGGGCAGCCGGGTGTGGGAGCGGCGTGTCGCGGACGACGACTTCGGGCAGGTGCGCATCGGCCTGGGCAGCCAGCAGCTCGCCACCCCGCTCATCGCCCCCGATACCGCCCCCGTGGACGAGTTGGAGCCACTCACCGCGGGCGCGATGCAGCAGTTCCTGGCAGCGCACAGCACCCTCGACGACCTTCCCATGGCCATCTCGCTGCGCGCCTTCTACCACCTGACGGTCAGCGGCGACGCGGAGTCCGTGCGCTCCACCGCCCGCGCGATGGTCGGCTCACTCACCTCGCTGCACTCCCCCGAAGACCTGGTCGTTGCCATCGCAACGGGGCGCGAAACGGCGCCGCAGTGGGAGTGGGCGAAGTGGCTTCCGCACGTCCAGGCTCCGGGCAGCAGTGACGGCGCGGGCAGCCGCCGCCTCATCACCACCGACGCACGGGACCTGGAAGACATGCTCGCGGGGCGGCTCGACGGCCGTCCGCGGTTCCAGTCCAGCGGTCAGCCAATGATGGATCAGCCGCACATCGTCCTCGTACTGGACGGCCAGTCGGTGCCCCCTGTCTCGGCGTTCGCCGCGGCCGAGGGACTGCAGGGTGTGACGATCATCGAGGTCGTACCGGGTGAGGTCACCGGGGCGCGCGGCGGCCTGTCCGTGATCGTGCACCCCGACTCGCTGCAACTGGAGTCGGGACACGGCCTGGTGTACGACGGGACGCCGGACCGGCTGAGCCGCGAGGCTGCCGAGGCGCTCGCCCGCCAACTGGCTCCGCTGCGCGTGGCCTCGGGCGGGGACGACGACGAACCGCTGCTCGCCAACCTCGACTTCACCGATCTGCTGAACCTGGGCGACGCCGCCTCGGTCGACGTCAGCCGCACCTGGCGCCCCCGCTCGCAGGCGGAGCGACTGCGCGTCCCGATCGGCGTCGGCGAAGACGGAACTCCAGTGATGCTGGACCTGAAGGAGGCCGCGCAGGAGGGCATGGGGCCGCACGGCCTGTGCGTGGGCGCGACCGGATCCGGCAAGTCCGAGCTGCTGCGGACACTGGTGCTGGGCCTCGCCGTCACGCATTCGTCGGAGACGCTCAACTTCGTCCTCGCGGACTTCAAGGGCGGCGCCACCTTCGCCGGCATGTCGCAAATGCCGCACGTCGCCGCGGTGATCACCAACCTTGCGGACGATCTGACGCTGGTGGACCGCATGGGCGACTCCATCCGCGGCGAGCTCAACCGCCGGCAGGAGATGCTGCGCGACGCGGGCAACTACGCCAACATCCACGACTACGAGAAGGCGCGCGCCGCGGGTGCCCCGCTGCAGCCCATTCCGTCGCTCGTTCTGGTCATCGACGAGTTCAGTGAACTCCTCACCGCCATGCCGGACTTCATCGAGATGTTCGTGCAGATCGGACGTATCGGACGTTCGCTGGGCGTCCATCTGCTGCTGGCCTCACAGCGCCTCGAAGAGGGTCGGCTGCGCGGCCTGGAGACCTATCTCTCGTACCGGATCGGCCTGCGGACCTTCTCCGCGGCCGAGTCGCGGGCGGCGTTGGGCGTGCCCGATGCCTACCAGCTGCCGAACGTTCCGGGCTCCGGGTATCTGAAGTACGGCACGGACGAGATGGTGCGCTTCAAGGCGGCATACGTCTCCGGGGTCTACCGCTCGAATCCCCAGCAGGCCGCGGCCATGGGTGGTCCGCTGCCGGTGGACCGCCGGCCCGTGCCGTTCACGGCGGCCCCGGTGCCGATCCGGTACGCCGAGCCGGCCGCCCAGCCCCAGGTGCCGGACGCGCGCACGTCGGAGGACGACGCGCTGGCCGACTCCGTACTCGATGTGATCGTGCGGCGGCTCGAGGGGCGCGGCGCAGAGGCCCACCAGGTGTGGCTGCCCCCGCTGGACAACCCGCCGCCGCTGGACGAGCTGCTTCCCGGGCTCGCGGGTGTGGAGGGCCGCGGGCTGACTCAGCCCGGGTTCGAGGGCGCGGGCCGTCTCGTCGTACCGCTGGGCGTGGTCGACAAGCCGTTCGAGCAGCGCCGCGACCCCCTTTACCGGGACTTCTCCGGGGCGGCGGGCCATATGCAGATCGTCGGTGGCCCGCAGTCGGGCAAGTCGACCCTGCTGCGGACGCTCATCGCCGCGTTCGCGTTGACGCATACGCCCCAGGAGGTTCAGTTCTACGGCCTCGACTTCGGTGGCGGCGGTCTGTCCTCGATCGCCGGCCTGCCGCATGTCGGCGGGGTCGCTTCGCGCCTGGATCCGGAGCGCGTACGGCGTACGGTCGCTGAGGTGTACGGCGTCATGGCGCGGCGCGAGGAGTACTTCCGCAGTGCGGGCATCGACTCCATCGCCACCTTCCGCAGGTTGCGGGCGCGCGGCGACATTTCGATGACAGAGCAGCCGTGGGGCGACGTGTTCCTGGTCATCGACGGCTGGGGCAATTTCCGTACGGACTACGAGGGCCTGGAGCAGGTTGTCCTGGACCTCGCGGCGCGCGGCCTCGGCTACGGCATCCATGTCATCCTCACCGCGTCGCGCTCGATGGAGGTCCGCGCCAATCTCAAGGACCACCTGATGAACCGGCTGGAGCTGCGGCTCGGCGACACCATGGACTCCGAGGTGGACCGCAAGGCCGCCGTCAATGTCCCGGCGGGCGTGCCGGGGCGCGGTCTTACCCCGGAGAAGCTGCACTTCATGGCAGCCGTGCCGCGGATCGACAGCATCAACTCCGACAGCGACCTGTCGGAGGCGACGGCCGCCATGGCCCAGGAAGTCACCCGGCACTGGACCGCGCCGGGAGCGCCGGCAGTGCGCCTGCTGCCGCGCGAACTGCCGGTGGAGAACCTTCCGGCGGGCATTGCCCACCCGGAGCGCGGTGTCTCCTTCGCGATCGACGAGAACAACTTGGAACCGGTCTTCGTCAACTTCGAACGGGACCCGTTCTTCCTGGTGTTCGGCGAGAGCGAGTCCGGCAAGTCCAATCTGCTGCGGCTGCTCATCAAGCAGTTGAGCGAGCGGTACGACGGCGACTCCTGCAAGCTCTTCGTGATCGACAACCGCCGCGCGCTGCTGGACGCGACTCCGGCCACGCACCTGGCGGAGTACGTCCCGATGTCCAACAACATGGACCACCACGTGGACGCGCTGGCGGACCTGATGCAGCGCCGCACTCCGTCGGCCGATGTCACGGCGCAGCAGCTGCGGGACCGCAGTTGGTGGCGGGGCCCGTCGGTGTTCGTCGTGGTCGACGACTACGACCTGGTGTCCACGTCGAGCGGCAACCCGCTGGCCAAACTCACGGAACTGCTGCCCTTCGCGCGCGACGTGGGCGTCCGGTTCATCATCGCCCGCAACTCGGCGGGCGCGAGCCGGGCCGCGTACGAACCCTTCATGCAGCGGATGATGGAACTCGGCGCGCAGGGTGTGCTGCTGTCCGGCGACCCGCAAGAGGGCGACGTGCTGGGCGGCGCCAGGATGCGCCCGATGCCGACGGGACGGGGCATCTTCGTCTCGCGGCAGCGCGGAAACCCGCTGGTTCAGACCGGCCTCATGCCGACGGAGCTTCACTGATGATCGGTGCAGCAGTCTTCGCCGGCTTGTTCGCGCTGGCGTTCCTCGCCTTTGCGTTCGTGGACCACCGCAGGCTGTGGTGGCACTTCCAGGCCAGACGCTTCGAGAACCCGGAGGCCCACGAGCCGTCGGCCGCTTCTTTCATGTGGCGTCGGCTGGCGCTGGTGGGCGTGGCTGCGTTCCTGGCGTGGCAGGTCGTGGGCATGCTGCGCCTCGCAGGGGTCTTCGACTCCGGTCCAGATCACGCCGAGATCCTCGAACGGGTGAAGTCCGCGTCGGTGAATCTGGAGACCGGCAAGAATGAGGGTCGGTACAAGCTGTCCGGGCTCCACGGCTCGTGGGGTGAGTTCATCAACCCGAGACTCCAAGGACCCGGCGAGGACCCGATCGCGAGCCTCGCTTCCGAGTCCGGGAACGTGGAGCGCTATGACGTAGACGGGATATGCCTGACGGTGACGGCCACGCCGCTGCCGGGCCAGTCCGAAATGGCGCATGCCGTTGACAACCTCATGTACAGCCTGAAAACCGAAGTGGTGGACAGTCCTTGCCAGTAGTCGCAGCACATCCATAGGTTGAAATTGGACCGTCTTCGGTTCGCACGGGGGAAGGAGCCCACAGATGGCGTGGGATGAGTGGGAGCAGTTGAAGGCGTCGGCGGCTGAGAAGGATTCAACTCAGATACAACTCAACCAGGTGCCGGCTGAGACCAGCGGGGGTGGAGGCCAGCAGGGCGACCTCAAGGCCAACCAGCAGGATCTGGCCGCGGTCGGGAACAGCGCATTCAAGCTGTTCGAGAGTCTGGGGCTGCACGGCCGCGACGCCTGGTCCAGCAGTCAGACCGCTGCCAAGGACCTGACTACGCAGGACTTCGAGCTTGGTGGCGGCCTCCACCGGGTTCAGGAACGGTGGGAGAAGCAGCTCCAGTCGCTACTGGACGCCTGTGCGCACATTTCCAACCATTTGGACTTCACGAAGAAGGCACACGCAGGCGACGAATACTTCATCGCCTCCACCCTGAGCAGCATCGCGACACTGGACAAGGGCTTCGACGAGGGGACCAAGCGCTGATGGACCTCGAAGCATTGCGGCATGGGAACTTCGCGTCGCTCGGTGTGGCGATCGACGACTGGTCCTCCGTCGTCAAGAGCCTGATAGCCCTGGAGAAAGACGCACGGGACGACCTCAAGGCCAAGGCAGACAGAGCCAGTTGGGCAGGCGTCAACGCCACCGTCTCCCGGGAGTTCATCACCAAGACGGCAGGCGAGTTCACCGATGCCGTCACCCAGGCCACGACGATCCGAGACGTCCTGCGCGACACCCGTGGTGAGCTCGTCAAGTACCGGGACGAACTCAACGAAGCCATCGAGCGGGGCTGGGACAAGAAACTCACGGTCGTGGGCACGAAGGGTGGCGGTTTCACCGTTTTCGTGAACGTCCACCCCGAGCCTGCCAACAGCAAGCAGGCGGCTGAAACGCTGAAGGGCGAACTCGAACGCATCCTGAACAAGGCCACGACCAGCGACTCCACGGCTGCCCGGGTACTGCGCGCCATCGCCGAGCAGGCCGACTACGGCTTCTCGGGCATCAAGCACCAGGACCGCGACTCCGCCGCCGAGGCGCTCAACAAGGCCGATGACATGGCGAAGCTGGCGAAGAACGCCAAGGGGATGTCCGCCGAAGAACTCGCAGAGTTCAATCGCACACTGGCCAAGTACAAGGACGACGAACTCTTCGCCGCACAGTTCGCAACGAAGCTACAGGCCAAGGGAACCCTCCAGTTCTGGGCCGACATGGCGGATATCCATGCCGGCGCCAGGGGAGCAGAGCTCAAGGAGATGCAGGATCTCCAGAAGAACCTGAGCATGACTCTCGCCACGGCAACCCTCTCCGACGCCGACGGCATGCAGGAGTGGAAGAAGAACATCATCAACGAGGGGAATACGAGCTTCAGGGCCGATCCCTCGAATCCGCTCAAGGGTCCGGTCGGGGCTCTCGGGTTCCAGGTCATGACCAGCTTGATGGGCCAGGGCAAGTACGACGCCGAGTTCCTCGGCGAGTATGGAAAGAAGCTCATCAAGGCGGACATGGCTCCCAGTGGCAGTCCCGGCATGGGCACCAATGACCTCTGGAAGGGCTCAGGCCAGTCTGCAGACCTTGTCTTCGGCAAGGACGACGGCCGTGACCCCATGGTGGGGTTCATGAAGGCGCTGTCCCACAACCCCGAGGCCGCCACAAACACTTTCGACGACAAGAACGTCGTGGAGCACGTGCTGCAGAGCATCAAGTACACGGACCGTGACGCCTCGGTGGGTGTCGCGCTCGAAGCAGCGGTGACAGGCGTCGGGGAAGGGGAAAAGCCCACAGGACCGTCCCCGCACAGCAAGACGCAGGTCGAGATCATGAGGAACGTCATGCACGCCGTCGCCCAGCCGGACGGTGGCGCAGATCTGGTGACGGAGGGCATCGGGGACAGCTTCGGAAATATGGCGAGCGCCTATATGCCGGAGATCAGCCGAGAGTTGGCGGGCGAAGGCGCCGAGTCGATCTTCCTGACCGACAGTGCCCACCCCAATGGACTCGACAAGACGGATACGACAAGGTTCCTGTACGAGGTTGCCAGCGCCCCCAACGGGCGGGCGGGCATCATTCTCGGACAGAGTATCTACACCTCCAGCCTGCTCGAGGCGCATATCGCCAACCCGTCCTTGTACGACGGTGGACCCGCCGAAGCCATTCGCACGATCTCCGAAAGCACCGGAGTCATTCAGGGAATCGTGGGACACGCGAACGCAGACGATGACCTCAAGCATGACATTGAAAGCGAGAAGGAACAGAACGAGGCGCTCAAGAAGAAGGGCGACTACTTCAAGGCGGTAGTCGGCGCAGGCATCGGTGTGGGAGCCGTGGCTCTCGCTCCGGTAGGTGCCGCCGGCGCACTGGCCGGAGCTGCGGCCAGTGGCTACTTCGGCGGAATCGCCGGCCTGGCGATCGACCGGCTCATCGAAGGTCAGGAAGGCGAGGGTGCCGCGGACAGGGCTCTGTACCGAACAGGTCGCGAGCTCAACGATTACCAGTCCTCGGCCCGTGTACAGACTCAGGACTCGGCTGTGGACGCCATCAATAAGTACCACTCAGATTTGCCGACCGAGTCGACGAGGAACCAGATCCGCGACGCGGTAAACAAAGGCTGGGTGGACAGCGACACCATCCTCGAAGATGTCCACGCCCGGCCGACCTCGTAATCCAAAGGAAAGGCCCCTGAGGCACCATGCAGGTAAAGGTCAAGAAGAGGACAATAAGCGCCGGGATTGCTTGCGTCATAGCGGCCGGTGGGGTCATTGGGTACCAACAGATCTTCACCAAGGGGCTCGATCGCCTGCCTGCGAAGCCTTGCTCAGGGGCCGTGGACCGAAGCACCGCCGCCAGCGCTCTTCCTACTGCGCGCAAGGCCGAGGAGCGGGGAAAGCTCACGACTTCGACATCGAACGGGCAGTTTACGTTCTACTGCTATGTACGAACCGATGACTCCACGATCTCCGGCGAGGCAGAATCAGGCTTCGCGACGGCCAGCAGCTGGTTGAAATCTCGCGAATCCGAGAGGGTCGACGGTGCCGTCGCGATATCGGCGGGCGATGTAAAGGCACTCGCACTGCCGAATCTCGCTACGGTTTATGTACCTTGCACCCCACCACAAGGTACGGACGAACCGCATAGACCGCATTCGCTGGTCGTGGAAGCGAGAACCATCGGAGAAACCCGCGTGCAGCATGCCGCCCTTCGCCAGGTGGTGGTCGACTTCGCTTATCAACTGGCCCAGCACGCATACAAGGCTGGCAAGTGCCAGGAACCTCGGAAGTTCCCTAATGAACTTCCCCGGATCAGATCAAACTAGCGAGATTGCTGCGGAGCCCTCATATGGCGTGGGATGAGTGGGAGCAGTTGAAGGCGTCGGCGGCTGAGAAGCAGTCGACGCAGATGCAGCTGAACGGCTGCCGCGGGAGGACAGGCCCAACGCCGGTAGCCCGAACGGTGTCCAGCGATGAAGGCGCATCGTAAAGGGGAGTTTGGGGTCTTCTGTCCAGAGTTGAGTCCAACCTGCGACTTGCCGGCCAGGCTACCCAATGGGTCTTGAATCGCTCGATACCAATTCGTTCAAATCAAGCCGGAAGACACCCTCATGCCAAGACTGATCGGCCGCCGAAGCAGGCGTATCGCCACCGCTTGCGTGGCCCTGACAATCCTCGTCGGCTGCGGCGGGAACACAGAAACGAGCACGGGAGGGAATGAAGCAAGCCCCCTCAACGCGCAGGAAACCAAGGCGATACTACCCGACGCGAAAGCTATGCCCGGCTGGAAGGTTGCGGTCGCTCCCGCGGCGTACTCCCTCACGGAAGCCAAAACAATTGGCGTGGCGCGATGCTACGGAGGGGAACAGGACTCCTGCGAAAACGTCCGTTTCACGGGGGCTTCAAGCTTCCTGGTCGCCAAGAAGCCAATCGTGTCGTTCATGGCCCTGGCTTATGAGGATGTGAATGTCGCTAAATCGGCGTACGACCCGGTGTGGGAGGCGTGGAGGGAGAGGGTCCCCGAGGCCCGAAACCTGAATCTTGGCGAGATCGGTGAGCGCAGTGATGCCGTGACGGGGTTGAGCCCGTCATTCGACGAGGGCTCGAAGGGTGTGATCGCTCAAGTCCGCGTCGGCACCGTCATCTTGTTGGTCACGGGAGAGGCTGCCCCCAAGATTGAAATGGCCGATTCCCTGATCGCGAATTTTGCCACCACCTTCGCGAAACGCGCACGCCAGGCCCAGGACCAGGGCGCTTTCAAAGCGGGTTAATCTTGTAGGTCTGCAGGTCATGGCCGTGTGACGATGTCCAGAAATGGCATGGGACGAGGGGGAGCAACTGGAAGCCGAGGCCGCCGATGAAGCGGCGGGCAGCTTCAAGAAAAGAACGAGGCTTTTGCCATCGGCAACGCCCTGGACCACCACGTGGCCGAGGCGCGAGGGATTTTGGATCACTCGCGCGTGGCGCAGGCCGAGGCCGACTTCAAGGGAGAGGCCGACGAAGCGAATAAGTCCCTCGGGAGGTCGGCCGATTGGGGGAAGTACGCCGTAGGCGCTGTCATCACCGGAGGAATTGCCGCAATCCCTGTACCAGGGGCAGCGGTTGGAGCCCAGCGTTCGCCCCCGTGGCCACGGATCTGGCTGGCGAAGCACCGAACACATTCCTTGGCCAAGAAATCGACAAGAGCGTGGACAAAGCAGAAGAAAAGGCCACGCAGGATGCTCAGCTGACCAGCCAACAGTTCTATGCCAAGGGTGCCGACGATCTGGGGAGTAGCTACGGATCACTACTCAACGAGAACCGTAAGTTCGCCGGAGAAGCCGACTCTGATGACGTCGCACGAAACCTGAAGACAACCTACCTTTCAACCGGATCAGCCGAGGACGATCTTCGCGGGCGTCCGCCATACGAGGACTGAAGAATCGTGCGTGATTTCAATCCCAGCAGCCCCCAAAGGGAATCTGTAATCCCTCTCCGATGGGCGGCTCTCGGGATGTTGATCTTCGCCGGGGTGTCCGGATGTTCACAGGGAGCCGAAAAAGACTCATCGGGAACTTCGGCAAGCCGGATCTGTGACGGCACCCTGGATACATCGGCAACGGAGGCGTTGCGACGAATCGGCGGCGCTGATGAATTCAATGAACTCACGGGCAC
Source organism: Streptomyces sp. NPDC000880 (assembly GCF_053599675.1). NCBI lineage: Bacteria > Bacillati > Actinomycetota > Actinomycetes > Kitasatosporales > Streptomycetaceae > Streptomyces > Streptomyces sp. NPDC000880. The sequence continues at coordinate 22,096 of NZ_JBSFMS010000038.1, forward strand.
GACCGACGCGGGAGAGCCAAACAAGTTCTCGCTCGAGAGGGCAGCAGCGCACCTCCACGATCAAACTGAGCAGCGAAGCCGGTGCACCGTCTACAAGGCGGACGACAAAAGTGGTCAGCCATTGATCCAAGTGGACTTCAAGGCTTCGAAACAGTATCCGAACCGGAGTGACGTCGAGAAGGACGACGCGAGAGGAATCACGTTCTACCCTCTGGGCGCATACGCGAGCACAAAGGACGACAATTCAGCTTCCTTGTATTTTCGCTGCCAGACAAGGAACCCAAAAGGGGAAACCCAGTACGTGAACGCAGGTATGTTCAGCCCTGGCAATCAACTCCAAGGGAAGTCCAAGAGCATGGACAGGATGACGATCCTCAACTCCATCTCACGGCGCCTCGCAGCCAAGTTGGGATGCGAGGGCGAGGCGCAGCTCCCTGCCAAGGTCCCGGGGCCAGAAGCCCCTTGAACGGCGTCGCACGCGGGTGGTCAGTGGTCTGGTTGCCGCGTGGGGCGGCTGCCCAGCACTGGTAGGAGCTGCTCGGCACCCACATTCCGCGTCGCCAACCGCTGATTCATCCGCCAACGCAACGTCCACAGGAGGCGCCATGAGGATACGACGGTACGTGCGGATCGTGGTGGCCGGTGCTGCGCTGGTGCTGCTGGCTGGCTGGCTGTGGAGGACGACAGCCCGGTGATGGAGATGCCCGTCATCGAGCTGCGCCGCCTGCTCGCCGACGCACAGCGCGACCTGGTACTGCCTCCAACTGGCTGCCGCCTGGGCCGCCCAGCACCTGCCCGATCACGCCACCCCCGTCACCACAGCCCTCGCCCGCGCCCTGGACCTGCCCGCACCGGTCGTACTGCCGAAATCGTAAGGCCAAGTGCTGACGCTCTACGCCTCAGCTACTCAAGCGCCATTCGGAGAACGAGGGAGGTGGCGGAGACCGCACAGCCCGCTGCCAACGCACTCGGCGGTACGCAACCGAAGGGAAGGAATTGTCTGGAGGATCCAAGGGCGTGGCAGCACAAGCAGGAGGGGGTGGGCACCTCCCGCGCGTGCCCACCCCATGACTGCTGCGAACAGCCGTATGCCCTATGCGAAGTAGCTGGCAGCCTTCTTGTCGCCACCCATGTAGTCACCGCCGGCGCGGCCGACGACCTGGCCGATGGCCACGAGAGCCTGGTGGATGTCGTTGGCCTCCTTGTCCCACTTCGTCTGCTGCTCGACGTAGAAGGTGTGCGCCTCACCCTGCCACCCGGCGGCGACGCTGGCCACGGCCTTCTTGATGTCCGCGAGGTCCTGTTCGAGCTGCTTGGCCTGGTTACCGAGCTCGGTGGCCGTCGCGTCGAGCGCGCCGTACTTGACGACGAGTTCGTCGTGCGAGTTGCTCATAATTCCCCCATCTCCTTGATGGTTGCGTTTCGGCGGTTACTTGCTGCGGTCGGGTGCGCTCAGTGGCTCTAGAAGCTGCTGAGGCTCGACTTCGGGGCGCCGTCGTAGACGTTGATGCTCTGCACGGCCGCGCGGACTTCATCCTCCGTGCCGTCCTTGATCTTGCGCGTGGCGCTCATCGCCTCGAGGTACTTCACGAGGATCTTGCCGATGTTCACCATCGAGGTGTTGATCTCATATTGCTTCTGGTTGAAGGCCCCGGCGCCGATGCCCTTCCACTGGCCTTCGAGGCTGTCGATCGTGCCCTGAATCCGGTGAAGCTGCCCCTTGATCGACTCAAACTTCGAGAGAATGGTCTCCTCGAGCTTGATCATTTGCTGATCTGATAGCTGCTGGCCATCTGTCATGGCTGCGTTTCCCTTCTGAACTGTCGTTGGAACTGGCTGGGTTGCGCTTCCCCGGCTGGTGAGAGGCAGACCTGACTTGAGGCGATGGCCTGAGGCCTCCGGAGTGCGCCGGTCACGGTCACGCGCTACGACGCTTCCGTACTACGGCGAAGGCTCCGCCTCCAAACACCGCTACGGCGGCGACGGCACCGAGGATCAGGCCCAACTGGCTGTCGTCTGAGGCCTTCTTGCTGGAGCCTGCCACGGCGGCCTGGTCACCGCCGTTGCCCTTCGGGGCTTGTGACGAAGCTGGTGCAGAGGGGGCGGCTGAGGCAGACGAGCCGGCCGTCTTCTCGTTGGTCAGGGGGCTGAGGTTCGGGTCGCCGGGTTTGCCGAGGCCGCGGTTGATGTGGGCGCCGGGGCGGACAACGCCGTGGCCGAGATAGTTGCTGAGCGTGCCCTTCTTCGAGCCCTCCGGCGCAGCTGCGCTTTCGAACATGACGCGCAGGACCTGGTTCGCGGTCCAGTCCGGGTGGGCGGACCAGATCAAGGCGGCGGAGGCAGAAGCAATAGCCGTGGCGGCACTGGTTCCGCCATTGCCGTCGCAGTAGCTCTCGAATCTTGCGTTGCACCAACGCGGGATGTCGTTACCGGGAGCAGCGATGTCCACGAAGTCGCCGTGCTGGGAGTAGTCAGCAACGCGGCCCTCGCTGTCAATTGCGGCGACGCCGACAACTTCTGGGTAGCTGGCAGGGTACTCTGCCTTATTGCCCTTTTTGGCGCTATTACCGACGGGGGCGAAGAGCAGCTTGCCCTTGCTTTGCGCGTACTTCACCGCTTCCTTGTCTCGATAGTTCATGAACTCACTACCGATTGACATGCTGATGATGCGCGCGTCACTGTCCGCCGCCGCCCTGATAGCAGCCGAGTCATCCCATTCATTCACCTTGTCTGCCTTGAATGACTCAGTAGCGATTCGCATCGGGATGATCTTGGCGCCAGGCGCCAGGCCACGGAGACCACCTCCCTGACCTGTACCAGCGATCAGTTCGGCCATGGTCGTCCCGTGCCCTGTGTAGTCGTCCGTTGCTTCTCCAGCTGCCTCCGTCGCATCAAGTCCCTTCAGGACCTGCCCCTTCAGCGAAGAGGTGGACGCGTCGACTCCCGTGTCGATGACGGCGACCTTTATGCCTTCACCAGTCGTGGACTTCCAGATTTCGTCGGCTTGCATTGCATCCAGGTACCACTGCTTCGATTGCTGGTCCGCAGCAACCGCTACTGGGGCGGTACCGACAATGCCTACTGTCCAGGCCCCAACCGCGGCCACAGCGCAAAGCAGACCTCGACGCAAGGCGTTGGACTCGCTGCGCTTCCGGACCTGGCTCATTCCTGCCGTCATCCTGACTTCCGAACCTTCCCTGTACTAGTCGATCACCGGCGGTATGGCGCCACGCCGCCGGGCCGCCCATGTCTCTTCGTCTTCCGTCAGGTAGTCAGGACGCGCTGATCCGGTGCGCTCCTGCTCGTCGTTCTCGGACTGCCGCTGGCCTGGGCGCCCGCCCGCAAAGCCTGCGCCGCCCGCCGTGAAGCCTCCTGCACCTGGCCGCGAGGCGGGAGCGCCACTGCGCGGAGTGCCAATAACTCCGTTGGAGCTTGGGGTACCCCGTCCAGTGGGCCGAGGCGCGCCGTTCGCAGGGTTTGTCCCGATGACTCCGGACTGGCTGGGCCTCGCTGTGGCGGAACGGCCCGGTGCTGCTCCCTCACTGCCGATGACGTTTCCTCGCGGGATGCGAGATCCCGCGGAACCCGTCGAACCACGCTGCGGTGTGCCTCCCACGATGCCGTCCGCACGACCGGCACGCGGGCCAGCAGACGCACCTGTACCTGTACGTCCGGCCGTGGGTTGACCCCCCGCACCCGGCCGACCAGCTACGGGAGTCCGGCCGGCGGCTGCGGCACCAGTGCGTCCTGCAGCGGCACCGCCGCCCATCGCTCCCGGCCGACCGACCGCGCCAGCGCGACCCGTCGCGGCGGAACCACTTCCGACAGCCCCCGGCCGACTGACTGCTCCAGCTCCTCCGGCACGTCCCGCTGCAGCGGAACCGCTTCCAGCGGCACCAGGCCGTCCAACTGCGCTGGCACCGGCACCGCCGGCTCTGGGCATGCCCGAAGTACTCGTCGACCGGGGCGCACCGCCTCGCACAGGATTCACGAAGCCGCCAGCAACCGGCGGCACCTGACCGCCCGAGGGGCCAACTGGACCGGCAGCAGAGGTAGGCGGCGTGACCCCAGAACCTGTGGTGGGAACCGGCGGCGCTGTGACACTGTCGATCTCCATCGACGTATTCCGGTCCGGAACGGTCGTGACCTTCTCGAGCGCTTCAGTCCGAGACGTGCCACCTTCGCCGCCTACCTCAGCTCGCTGAAGATTCCCACGTGCAGTAGTGGCGCCCGAATCATCAGTACCCGATGCAGTTGCGCCCGACTCTGTGCCTCGCTCACCGACCCTTGGTGGCGGCACATCCGCATTCAGCATCCCCGGAAACTTCGGCACTTCCTGCCCAGCCAGAGACGATTCGGAAACCGCATAGAACGAGGCCAGTCGGTTCATCTGGTTGATGGCCTCCTGGCGGTTCTTTTCCACCTTCACGGCCTCGATGTACTCCGGGTTGGTCTCCTTGCCCGGCATCAGCGCGAACGCTTCGACCGTCTTCGGGAACAGCCGAGTGTCACGCTCCCGCGGCATGGAGTTCCTCACCGAGGTCAGGCCCGTGCTCGCGACCGTCATCTGCGTGCCGGCGGCGTTGGCGAAGGTGGCCAGGTCCGAGGCGTGCGCGGCGAGCGCCTTTCCGAACCTGTTGAACTCGGTGGCGGCCTCGCCCGTCCAGTCCGACTTGGTGACGTAGTCGGCAAGGTCCTTCGCAGCCTCATTGAGGGCGTCTTTCGCCTTCACGAGAGCCTCGCCCGCCGCCTCCAGGTCCGCCGGGTTGGAGTTCTCGACGAGGTCGAGCATCTCGTTGAGCTGCTTCTTTTCGAAGTCCGTCGTTCCGAAGTATCCGCCTGGACCGGAGCCGCCGCCGAAACCGATACGGTCCATCACGATCGCGAAGCGCTCGAGCGCATCCGTCGCGCCAAACCCATTCCGGATCTGCGCTGCGTCCTCAGCCTGCTGCTGCTCGGGAGTGAGGTCCTTCTCCTTCTCACCCATCAGCGATCACCCCAGACCCTTCGGATTGATGGTCTTCTTATCGTCACGCGACGGCTCAGGCTCGCCGCCCTTCTCCCCAGGCTCCTTGTCCTGCTTCTGCTGCGCTTCCCACCGAGCCTGCTGCTTCTCCTGCTCCTGCTGCTCCTGGAGTACACGAGTCTGGATCGAATAGAAGCGCCGTCGCTGCTCCTCCTCCAGGTTGTTGAAGCCAACGTCCGCGCCATGCACGGCGATGCTCAACATTTCAATCTGATCGCCCAGCGACTTGGAGAGCGAGACAAGCGCCTTGTGGACCCGGTTGTACTGTAGGTAGAAGCCTTCCGCCTCGCCGAATTCGGTGTTGCCACCGCTGAACGAGGTCCGTGAAACCGCCTGGGCTGCCACCTTCGCCTTGCCAGCTTCCCCTCCTTCGAGGTCCGCCAGCAGCGCTTTGATCTGCCCCTGAAACTTCTTCAGGGCATCAACGCCGCGCCCGAGGTCACCGCCACCGGTCGAGCCGCCGCCCCCGCCACCAACTGCCTCGAGCACGATGCCCGTTCCTCCCCCGTTTGCTACAACTTCGCATGTTGCGATCGTGGTGACTCGCACATCACAGATCACGTAAATGCCAGTCTAGCCACTGGCTATGACACGCCCAAGTGTCTTATCCGCCACGCAACTTCCTGGTGTGACGATCCAAAGGGCCTATGCGGTTGCAACCCTCCCGGCATGTCTGATTTGCGGCTACCGGTCACTCAGCCGCTGCCCGCCTGACCCTCGATCCCCCTCGTCCGCCGCCGGGCATCACGAAGCGCCACCGCGCCCCCCGCGATCGCGGCCACCAGCACGCCGCCGCCCACGACCACATAGGTCGCCAGGCGCGCATTGCGTTCCTCCGCCGTTTCGCCCAGGTGGAGTTCGGCCGGAGTGGGTGCCTCGGCTCTGGATACGCCCTCATGGGCGACCGGTTGCTCGATGGGCTCGTCGTCCTCGGTCAAGGCCCGCACCGGGTCGACGACGCCCCAGCCAACCAGGCGGTCGTGGCCTGCGATCGACCGTTCCGCCGTCTGCTGGATCTGGGCCACGATCTCCTTCTGGGTCCACTTGCCGTGCTTGCTCTTGATGAGAGCGGCAATGCCGGCGACGTAGGGAGCCGAGAAACTGGTGCCGTTGTCGGCGCAGTGGCCGCCCCCGGGGACGGTGGAGATCATGTCCACACCAGGGGCCGCGATGCCGACGAACTCGCCGGACTGGGAGAAGTAGGCGCGTTCGTTGTTGCGGTCGGACGAGGCCACGGCCAGAACGCCGTCGTACGAGGCCGGGTAGGTCCTCTTGACGTTTCCGCCCAGGCCGTCGTTGCCCGCCGAGGCGACGACCACGATCTCCTTGGCCAGGGCTGCGTCCACGGCCGCCTTGAGCACCGGTGTGGGCTCCACGGCGTTGGCCGTGTCCTGGGAGATGTTGATGACGTCGGCGCGCGCCTGGACCGCGTGGTTGATGGCGTCGGCCAGGGTCTTGGCCGTGCCGTGGCCCTCGGCGTCGTTCTGCTGGATGGGAATGATCGTGGCATCGGGCGCGAGGCCGACGAATCCGGTGCCCTTGGCGGGGCGGGCGGCGATGATGCCGGCGACCTTGGTGCCGTGGCCAACCGTGTCCGTGGTGCCGTTCTCGTTGCCGCGCTCGATCTTGGTGCCGGTGTCGTCCTTGAGGTTCTTGGGCAGCAGGTTCTTGCCGCTCTTGACGTCCACCGCGCGGCTCAGTTGCGGGTTCTTGACGTCTACGCCGGTGTCGATGACCGCGACCCGTACCCCCTTGCCGGTGGACTGCTTCCACAGCTCGTCCAACAGGACGCGCTGCAGCGCCCACGGGCGGCCCTCGTACATCTGCCCGGGGAAGGTGCACTGAGTGCTCGAGTCCGCTGCCGCGGGGGCCGCCGGAAGGCCGATGAAAGTGATCGCCGTGGCGGCGGCAGCGGTGAGGAGTCGTCGGTATGTGTGCGTCATCTCAGCTTCGCCCTCACGAACCCTGCGGCTGGCTCGCGGCCCCGGTCGACAGGCGCGGTCCGGTCGGCAGGAACGAGGACCAGGCGGCGGGCACCGGGACCGGGTCGACGCTCTTGTAGCCGAGCCGGTTCTGGGCCTGCTGTGCCTCTTGCTGCCGCGCCTGCTCCTCCTCCTTTGAACCGGAGGATCCAATGCCGGAATCGTCGGTCGCGCTGTCTCCGTTGGACTGCATCGCATAACGCAGACCCGTGTCGGTGACCAGGAAGAGGAACCCCGAGGCGGTAGTGGAGCCCTTGAACTGCCGGAACAGCAGGCCGGAACCGGGGGTGACGTAGGCGCTGCTGGAGCCGGTCGGCAACGTCGCCGGGAAGTCGGTGCCCGCCCAAGTGCTCAGCGTGGTGGCGCCGTTGTCCTCATCCACCGTGCGCAGAACGTTGCACACGGTGTTGCGGCCGCCTTCGCTGATGGTCGGCGAGTTGACCGGCTTCGGGGCCAGCTCCGGCCAGTCGTTGTTCTGCCCGAATGCCTCGCCCGGCTGGAAGGTGGCGGCGCTGACGGACTTCGCCCGGCCGGCCTGGCCGAGCTCGATCAGGTCCCTGCTGTTGAGCAGCAGCTTCGCGGTGAAGTCCGAGACGGGGGCGACACGGCCCGGCAGGACGACGTACTGCTGGTTCCTGGTGCCGTCGGTCGCCATGAGGACCATGCCCACCTTGTTCAGCTCGGGGGCCAGGTCACCGGGGACGTTGGCGCCGGCGCCAGGGCTGCCGGTTATCGTCGGGAACTTGATCAGGTCGCCCTTGTGCAGCGTGTCCAGCCAGGCGGCCGACACCCGCTGAGCCGCGCGGCCCTGGCCCACCAACTGGCGCAGCAGCAGTTCGTCCTTCTCGACGGGATACGCCTTGCCCTCGGCGTCGACGACATAGCGGGTCTGGTCCGGCCCCTCCACGTACAACAGCTCACCGCCGCCCAGGCGGTTGGCGCCGTCGGTCTTCTGCTGCTCGCGCTCAGCGAGGACGAATGCCGCCTTCTGGATGGCCCTGCCGCCCTCGCCGGGTCGCTCGCAGACCGCCCAGCGCTTGGCGTTGCCGGCTTCACCGGCGTCGGGCAGCCTGTCGGGGGCGTAGGGAATGCCGAGGGTGGCGCCGTGCGGGATCTTGCCGCTGTCGAGTACCGACTCCGAGACGTTGATGACCTTGCCCTTGTCCGGGTCAAGGAGGAGTTTGGCGGACGCCATGTTCAAGACGGGGTGGAGTTGCGTCTTGCCCTTGGTCTTCAACACCACATACCGCGTGGTGGACTTGCTGGCAATGATGACGTTCTCCCCAGGTGCGTCCCATTTCTGAGGCGCTACCGGCTTGAACATCCCCCAGGCCCCGAAAATCGCGAGGACCACCACGCCGACGATCGCTCCGGGGACCACGGCACGCAGTGGACGCGGCGCGCCCTCCTCGGAACCTGTCGAGTTGGGCTGCACGAACTGCGCTACCAACCTCCGCTTCGCGAAGGTGTATGCGTTGAGTTCGTCCCGTCGTGATGCCATCTGTCCGCTGTTCCCTCTCCCCGCTGGGCGACCAGGCTCCCATACTCACCATGAAAGCCTGCTGTCGTACCGTCCCTCTACTATGCCTGCAGGGGCTTCCGTCTCACTGCTCAGGTAGGGTGATCGCCCGGTCAACGCCCATATGAATTTGGTAATTACGGACACGAGGGGGCAACGCGGCGATGGGTACGGCGACGCGCGCGCGAAACGGGCGGACTACCGGACAGGCCCCTGATACTTCCCGACGGCAACGCAGCAACGGACCGGCTGCCACCACGCCCTCGCACCCTCCCGCAAAGACGACCCTGCGCCCTCTGTCGCACACCAGCCGCGTCGGCCCCTTCCAGCTGCGGCAGCTGGTTCTCGTCGAGCTTGCACTCGCACTGACGGGGGTCGGGCTGGCGCTCGGCAAGCTCTGGCTGGTGCCCACCGTCGCCGTCGCCTGCGCGCTGGTACTGCTCGCCGTACTGCGCCGCCGCGGCCATGCCGTACAGGACTGGCTGTCGACGGCCCTCGACTTGCGTGCGCGCAAGCGGGCCGCCCGGCCGTCCGTCGGAGACGTGGATCCGTCACTGGCCCCGGTCGTGGAGAGTGTGCCGGGGTTCCGGCCCTTCACTTATGTCGACCGGGACCGGCGCACGATCGGAATGCTCGGCGACGGCACCTTCCTGACCGCGGTGATACGGGTCGAAGCCAGCGGCGATGCGCTGCGCCCCGCGTTCGGTGCACGGGCGCTTCCGCTGTCCCTGCTGGGCGGCGCCCTCGAGGTGGACGACATCGTGCTGGAGTCGGTGCAGCTGGTGCAGCAGGTTCGATCGGCGCCTGCGCCGCATCTGCCCCAGCAGTCGGTGGCGCGGCTCTCGTACGCCCCACTGCAGGAGCGGACCGGGGCGCCCGCACTGAGGATGACGTGGGTTGCGGTGAAGCTGGACCCGGAGCTGTGCCGGGAGGCGGTCGAGGCGCGTGGCGGCGGAATCGGGGGCGCCCAGCGCTGCCTGGTGCGCGTGGCCGACCATGTGGCGAGCCGTATCACCGGAGCGGGATTCCGCGCCTTGGTGCTGGACCAGGAGGAGCTGAACACCACAGTGGCGACTTCGGCCTGTGCCAGTCCGAGGCTGGCGGCCCGCGCGGGCCGGCCGGATGCCGTGCCGCAGCGACGTACTGCCGAGACGCCGCGGGTCTGGCGGTGCGACGACCGCTGGCACACCACCTACGCGGTCGGCCGCTGGCCCGAGTTGGGGCGTGGGGCGTCTCCGCTCCCGAAGCTGGTGTCGTTGCTCACCGCGGCTCCCGCATACGCAACCACCTTCAGCCTCACCCTGCGCCGTGGCTCACACCAGGGGTCGATGACCGTTGGCGGTCATGTACGGATCACCGGTGGCTCCGACACCGAACTGGTCGGGGTCCGGCGGGCGTTGGAGCATGCCGCGCGTTCGGCGAAGGTCGGTCTCGTACGACTGGACCGCGAGCAGCTGCCCGGTGTACTGGCGACGCTGCCTCTGGGAGGTGCACGATGACGGCCCGGACCGGAGCGGTGCGCGGGCTGCTCGGCCCGCGTCACGCGGGACACACCATGGCCGCGGACGATCTGGGCGCGCTGTCGCTGCCGGTCGGGGACGACGGTGTGGTGATCGGTGACGACGCGGAGGGGCGGCCGCAAATGGTGGGCTTCCACCGTTCGACGCCGTACGACGTGCTGCTGATCGGCGGCCTGTGGACAGCGCAAGTGCTCGCACTGCGTGCGGCGGGCACGGGCGCGCGAGTGGCAGTCGAAACCGGACGCGCCCAGGCCTGGACCCTTCTGGCACAGGCTGCGGGTGCGGGTCTTGAGTGCATCACGCTCCACGACGTGGGGCGGGTTCCGCCGTTGGGAGCGACGGTGGGCAGCCCGGTCGTCGTGGTACGGGACTGTGGCATGCGGCCGCCGCGCGGCCGCGTGGTGTCCTCACCGTGGCAGTCGGTACTCACACTGCTGCCGTATCTGAGCCCGGTGGCCCCGCGGTTGATGCGGGACGCCACGCTGGTGGGTGTCCAGCGGGTCTCGCCACAGGAGGCGGAGCAGATAGGCCGGATCCTGGGGCTGTCCCAGGCCGAGCGTGATGCCCTGCCGACTCTGGCCGACGGTGTCACTCTCTGGTGCGCCGGACGCGAGCGTCACTGGGTGATGACGAGCGCCACGGATGCCGAGTCCGGCCTGCTGGGCGTGGCCCGCCGGATGGACTGAGCTTCCGCCCCGGATGGGCTGATGTACCCAAATCTCCGTGCCGCACAGACAGGGCAGAGCTGGCCTAAGATGCCCGAAGTGGCGTCGGCCGACATGCAACTGGGCGGCGGCCCTTGGCGCATGGCGCCCGTTCAACTCGGCCGTTGTCGAAAGGGAGCTTGACTGATGGGGAGCGCACAGGAGAAGGACGAGCTGTACGCCCTCGACATCTCTGGCGTCGAGTGGCACAGCGCCCCCGGCACGAGTGAGGTCGAGGAGCGGGTCGAGATCGCGTATCTGCCCGGCGGGGCCGTGGCAATGCGGTCGTCCTTGGATCCGGAGACCGTGCTGCGGTACACCGAAGCCGAGTGGCGGGCGTTCGTACTCGGGGCGCGCGACGGGGAGTTCGACTTGCGCTGAGACGCTGGACGGCCGAGCAGCCAGTACGTGGCTGGTAGCGGCAAGCGGTTCGTGGGGCGGGTGGTGCCGCGGCTGATGGAGAAGTCGGGCCTGGTCGGCAGCTGGCGCGTCTCGTCCGACGAGGCCACGCAGATGCCCGCATCATGCATCTCCCGCGGCCCGAGACGGGGCGCTGTCCACGCTCGCGGCCGGCGTCACACTTTGGTGCACGGCGCAGGGCCGGCAGTTCGTCCTGACGCAGGCCACGGATGCCGAGACCGGATTGTTGGGCAGCGCCCGCCGGACGGGCTGACGGGCCGGAAGCGCTTCCATGCGTACGCAGTTGTACGGTTTTGACCCGTCGATTTCCTTACGCTGCGCCCCACCCGGATCACTTGGGGGCAGGGCGTGACGTACGGGACAGCAGCCGACGGGCGGTCGGCCCTGCCGGTCCGGCATTGTTGACGATTAGGGTGGGACAGGGCGCGGCAGAAGAACCTGCGGGCGTGTTGGCCGCGTCCGCAGGGGGAGAGCCGGGCCGATCGGACGAAGAGGTCGCCCCCACCCACCACGGCACAAGGGTGCTCGACCACACCAGGAGGCAAAGTGAACGGCGATCGGGACGAGATCCACGGGGGCTGGAACATTCCCGTCGATGATCAGTCCGACGCGGATCCCGCCGAGTTGACGGGTGAGTTCACCATCGACTACACCCCGCCGGCCTGGTATACGCAGAACGCGTCGGGCGACACCTCCGGCGGGGGCTCCGGCCAGCAGGGGCACACGCCGCCTCCGCCGCCGAACGGGGCACCGGTGGCCGTGCCGGGGCTGCCCACGGGCAGCGGTTTCGAGCCCACCTGGGCGCCTGCGCCCGTCCCTGCTCCCGCTCCCGCTCCTGCTCCTGCTCCTGTGCAGACGCCTCCTGCGGCTCCGGCTGACGAGGCGGCCGCCGAACCCGCGCCGCAGCCCTTCGGGGGCGGCGATCTGGAGAGCGGGGCGACCATGAAGTTCTCCCCGGCCGCGCTGAAGCGCGAGATGGAGGAGCGGGCGGCGGCCAGGGATGCCGACGAGAGCGCCGCGGAGGGTTCCGACGATCCCGAGACCCCGAACGCGGCCAGGTCGGACGATGCCGCCGAGGCCTCGGCCGAGAACCCCGCCGACGATGCCGGAGAGACCGCGGACGCCGGTCCCGAAGACGCCTCGGACGTATCGGACGTGGAGATCCAGGATTCCGAGGTCCAGGACCCCGACGGCGAGGATGCCGAGCCGCGCGACGAGAGCGCCCCGCAGGGTGTGGAAGAGGTGACGGCCGACGAGCCGGCCGACTCCGCGCCCCAGGACACTCCGCCTGCGCCCGTACCGCCTCAGTCCTGGTCCCCGACACCGCCCGCGCATGGACAGGGGCAGGGTGCCCCCCTGCCGCCGCTGCCTCCCGCCTTCCAGCCCGCCGCGCCGCCGTCCGCTCCGCAGTGGCCCGTCTCGCCGCAGAACGCGGAGCAGTCCGCCCCACCGCAGCCGCAGCAGCCGGTGCAGGGCGGCCCCCAGACCCCGCCCGCCTGGCCGACGCCCACACCTCAGCAGCAGGGCGGTTACGGCTTCCCCCAGCCCGGCCGGCCGGGGCAGCCCGGTCAGCAGGCCCAGCAGGGCGGTTACGGCTTCCCGCAACCAGGACAGCCCGGTCAGCCCGCACCAGCCGCACCGCTGCCACCCGCCGTACCGGCCCCCAACGCCCAGACGCCGCAGACCGGTTACGGCTTCCCCCAGCCCGGCCAGCCGGGGCAGCCCGGTCAGCAGGCCCAGCAGACCGGTTACGGCTTCCCTCAGCCCGGCCAGCCGGGCCACCCCGCCGCCCAGCAGGGCGGTTACGGCTTCCCGCAACCAGGACAGCCCGGTCAGCCCGCACCAGCCGCACCGCTGCCACCCGCCGTACCGGCCCCCAACGCC
>NZ_JBSFMS010000038.1:35249-55563 GCF_053599675.1 Streptomyces sp. NPDC000880
CCAGACGCCGCAGACCGGTTACGGCTTCCCCCACCCGGGGCAGCCCGTGCCCCTGCCGCCGCAGACGCCCAACCTGCCCGTGCCCGCCACGCCCCATCTGCCCGCGCAGCAGTCTCACCCGCAGGCGCACCCCCAGGCCCCCCAGGGCCCGCCCCATCCCCAGCCTCCGGTCGGTCCCACAGACCCGCGCACCGGTGCCGCCTGGCCCGCGCAGGTGACGCACGACCAGCGCGAGCGTTCCGTGCCGGGCGCCCCGCTCGGATACACCGCGGCCGTCGAGCTCTCCTCCGACCGCCTCCTGCGCAACAACAAGCAGAAGGCCAAGAGCAGCCGCAACCCCTCGAGCGCCGCCCGCTTCAAGCTCGGGGGCAAGAAGGAGGAGGCCGAGCGGCAGCGCAAGCTGGACCTGATCCGTACGCCGGTGCTGTCCTGCTACCGGATCGCGGTCATCAGCCTCAAGGGCGGCGTCGGCAAGACCACGACGACCACCGCGCTCGGCTCGACGCTGGCCACCGAGCGGCAGGACAAGATCCTGGCGATCGATGCCAACCCTGACGCCGGCACCCTCGGCCGCCGGGTGCGCCGCGAGACCGGGGCCACCATCCGCGACCTCGTGCAGGCGATCCCGTACCTCAACTCATACATGGACATCCGCCGGTTCACCTCGCAGGCGCCCTCCGGTCTGGAGATCATCGCCAACGACGTGGACCCGGCGGTCTCCACGACCTTCAACGACGAGGACTACCGGCGCGCGATCGACGTACTGGGCAAGCAGTACCCGATCATCCTCACGGACTCCGGCACCGGTCTGCTCTACAGCGCGATGCGTGGAGTGCTCGATCTGGCCGACCAGTTGATCATTGTTTCGACGCCGTCCGTGGACGGTGCGAGCAGCGCGTCGACGACGCTCGACTGGTTGTCCGCGCATGGGTACGCCGAGCTGGTGCAGCGTTCCATCACGGTCATCTCCGGGGTACGCGAGACCGGCAAGATGATCAAGGTCGATGACATTGTGCAGCACTTCCAGACGCGCTGCCGCGGTGTGATCGTGGTGCCCTTCGACGAGCACCTGTCGGCGGGCGCCGAGGTCGACCTGGACATGATGCGCCCGAAGACCCGTGAGGCGTACTTCAATCTCTCCGCGCTGATTGCGGAGGACTTCGTACGGGCCCAGCAGCAGCAGGGGCTGTGGATGGCGGACGGTAACCCGCCGCCGCACCTTGCCCCGCCGATGCCGGGCCACCAGCAGAATCCGGGGCAGCAGCAGATCCCGGGCCAGCCGATGCCCGGTCAGCCGTACGTACCTCATCAGCAGCCGCAGCCCCCTCAGCAGCCCTACCCACCGCAGGGCCAGCCGCAGCAGCCGTACGGAGGCCAGCCCCACCAGCCGTACCCGCCGCAGGGCTGGCAGCAGTCGCTGCCCTCCCAGGCCCAGTCCCCCGCGAGCCCGGCCGGGCCGCCGCCCGGCCCGCCAGGTCACCCCGGTCAGCAGGGCCAGCCGGGTGACCCTGGACAACCCGAGTTGCAGGGGCCCGTACCGCCTGCCGGATGGACGCAGCAGCAGGCACCGCCAGCCCCTCAGCAGTAGCGCTACAGAGGACTGAACCAATGAGGGCCCGCACCGTCTCCACGGTGCGGGCCCCAGCGTATTCCCGCAGCCCACACGGGGGTTTACGGGCCGTTGACGCAATCGACCGCCGCTGATAAACCTCGCTCCACCAATTGGCGAACCCGAGCTCAACCTGCCTTCTCCGAGCGAGTGATGACGCGAGGTGCCCGTCCCATGGTCACAAAGGTTCCAGCCCGCATCCGACTGCTTCTGGCCTCAGGCGCCGCCGCCGCACTGGTGGCCGGAACAGCAACCCCCTCGGCCCAGGCCGCCGACGACGGCAAGGACAACGGCGGCAAGAAGGTCCTCACCGTCGCCGTCTCGCAGAGCGTGGACTCCCTCAGCCCGTTCCTGGCGCAGAAGCTTGTCAGCACCACCATCCACCGACTGGCCTATGAGTACCTGACGAATTACGACGTCAAGGACGCTCACCCGGTCCCGGGCCTGGCCACCGAGTGGAAGACGTCCCCGGACAAGCTGACGTGGACGTACACCATCCGGAAGAACTCCAAGTGGTCCGACGGGAAGCAGGCCACCGCCGAGGACGCCGCCTGGACCTTCAACAAGATGATGACGGACGAGAACGCCGCCACCGCCAACGGCAGCTTCACCGCCAACTTCAAGAAGGTCACAGCCCCGGACCCCGAGACGCTGGTCATAGAGCTGAAGAAGCCTCAGGCCACCATGACGGCGCTCGATGTGCCGATCGTGCCCAAGCACGTCTGGGAGAAGGTCGGCGACTTCTCGAAGTTCAACAACGACAAGCAGTTTCCGGTCGTCGGCAACGGCCCGTTCGTCGTCACCGACTTCAAGGTCGACCAGTTCGTCAAGCTCAAGCCGAACAAGGACTTCTGGCGCGGCGCGCCCAAGTTCGACGAGCTTGTGCTCAAGTACTACAAGGACGGCGACGCGGCCGTCGCGGCGCTGCAGAAGGGCGAGGTCTCCTTCGTCCAGGGCCTGACCCCCGCCCAGGCCACGGCCCTCAAGAGCGCCGAGAACATCAAGGTCAACGACGCTCCGGGCCGCCGCTTTCTCGCTCTCGCCACCAACCCGGGGGCGAGGTCCAAGGACGGCAAGACATTCGGAAACGGCCACAGGGCCCTGCTCGACCCGGCCGTGCGCAAGGCGCTCTTCCAGGCCACCGACCGCAAGACCATCGTCGACAAGGTCTTCCAGGGCCACGCCGTCGAGGGCGAGGGCTACATCCCGCCGCGCTTCGACTCGTACTTCTGGAAGCCCGGCACGAGCCAGAAGATCACGTACGACCCGGCGAAGGCAGCCGCCCTGCTCGACCAGGCCGGCTACAAGAAGAACGGCAGCGGCAAGCGCGTCGGCAAGGACGGCAAGGCCCTCGATCTCCGCATCCTCTGTCACGCCACCGACCCCAACGACAAGGCGATCGGCAAGTATCTGCAGGAGTGGTGGGGCGAGCTCGGCATCGGGCTCAAGGTCGACTGTCTCGACAATGTCTCCGACCCCTGGCTCAAGGGAGACTACGACCTGGCCTTCGACGGCTGGTCGGTCAACCCGGACCCGGACTTCGTCCTGTCCATCCACACCTGCGCCGCGCTCCCCGCCACACCCAAGGACACCGGAGCGACCGACAACTTCATCTGCGACAAGCCGTTCGACCAGCTGTACGCGCAGCAGACCGCGGAGTACGACGCGGCCAAGCGGACCGGGCTCGTCAAGCAGATGCAGTCTCGCCTGTACGACACCGGATACATGAATGTCATCGCGTATCCGAACGCCGTCGAGGCGTACCGTACCGACCAGATCAAGTCCATCAAGACGATGCCGGAGGCTGCGGGCAATCTCTGGGGCCAGGACGGCTACTGGAGCTGGTGGTCGGCCGAGCCGGCCGCGGGCGACGGCAGCTCCGACAGCGGCTCCTCGACGGGTGTCGTAATCGGCATCGGCGCTGCTGTCGTCCTCGCCGCCGCCCTCGGGCTCTTCGTCGCGAAGCGCCGGCGTACCACCGCGGAAGACCGTGAATAGTCGATGAGCACCACAAGCACGACCGGCACTGCCGCCGTGGTGCGGGCCCCCGAGGCCCGCGCCGCGAGCGGCGGCGCACGCGCCTATCTCATCTATGTGGCGGGCAGGCTGGGCGGCGCGGCGATCTCGCTGCTCGCCGTGCTCGTCACCAGCTTCTTCCTCTTCCGGATCATCCCCGGCGACCCGGTCAAGGCCATGACGCACGGCATGCCGACGTCGGCCGAGCAGCTCGCCGCACTCCGCCGCCAGTTCGGCCTCGACCAGCCGATGTGGCAGCAGTTCACCGACTACTGCGGCAAGGCGCTGACGGGCGATCTCGGCACGTCGTACCAGTTCCACGCGCCCGTCGGCGAGCTGATCACGCAGAAACTGCCCGCGACGCTCCTGCTCACCGGGGTCGCCGTGGTGATCTACTCGACGATCGGGCTCTGGCTCGGCACTCGCTCCGCCTGGCGGCACGGCAGCCTCGGCGACAAGCTCAACACGGGTGTGGCGCTGACCCTGTGGTCCGTCCCGTCGTTCTGGCTCGGCCTGCTGCTGATCATCACCTTCTCGGTGGGCGTCGGCCCGATCCCCGGTCTGTTCCCGACCGGCGGCATGGAGTCGGGCGACAAGACCGGCTTCGCGTACATCGGCGATGTCGCGCACCACATGGTGCTCCCGGTCATCACGCTGGTCGCGGTCGGGTATGCCCAGACACTGCTGGTGATGCGCTCGTCGCTGCTGGACGAGATGGGCAGCGACTATCTGACGACGGCGCGGGCGAAGGGGCTGCGGGACGATGCCGTACGCCGCCGGCATGCCGTGCCCAATGCGCTGCTGCCCACCGTCACGATGGTCTTCATCAATCTGGGCCATGTGGCGGCCGGTTCGATCCTCGTCGAGACGGTGTTCTCGTGGCCGGGCCTGGGCGGGCTCTTCTATCAGGCGCTGAGCGTGCCCGATCTGCCGCTGGTGCAGGGGCTCTTCGTGGTCTTCGCCGGCGCGATGATCCTGATGAATCTCCTCGCCGACCTGCTCTATCCGCTGCTCGATCCCCGGGTGGGCCGATGACGATCACTCCGGTCCCGAAGACCGCACGTACCACTCGGACCGCGCGCTCCCTCGCCTGGGCACGCCGCCGCGAATCCGTGGCCCGCTTCTGGCGCTCCTACCGCACACACCGGGCGGGCCTCTTCGGCCTCGGCGCGCTCGCGCTCATCGTCTTGATCGCGATCGCCGCGCCGCTGCTCGTCGGCAGCGATGTGCAGAGCGTGACGAACGCGCCGGGCACGGCGCTGGAGTCGCCGAGCGGCGAATTCCCCCTCGGCACCGACCAGTTCGGGCGCTCGCTGCTCGGGCTGCTGGTGTGGGGCGCGCGGATCTCACTCACCGTCGGACTGCTGGCTGCCGCGCTGTCGGTGGCCATCGGGACCCTGGTCGGCATCATCGCGGGTCACTACGGTGGCTGGTTCTCGACCGTCATCATGCGGATCACGGACTGGTTCCTGGTGATGCCGACGCTGGTGCTGGCGATCGTGCTCGCGACCGTGATGTCCCGGAGCATCTGGACGGTGATCCTGGCGATCGGCGTCACCAGCTGGCCGACCACGGCCCGTCTGGTGCGGGCGCAGACGATCGCGGTCGAGTCGCGTCCGTACATCGAGCGTGCCCAGGCGCTCGGCGGCGGCCACAGCCACATCATGACCCGGCATGTGCTGCCCAACGTCATGCCGCTGGTCCTCGCCCAGACGACGCTCGGCATCTCCACGGCGATCCTCACGGAGGCGACGCTCGCGTTCCTCGGCCTCGGCGACCCGACGATCGTCTCCTGGGGCGGCATGCTCCAGGACGCGCGGGAGGCGGGCGCGGTCTCCTCCGGCCACTGGTGGTATCTGGCACCGCCCGGGATCGCCATCGCGCTGGTGGCGCTCGCGTTCACGCTGTGCGGCCGGGCGATCGAGGCCGTGCTCAACCCGAAGCTGGGGGTGACTCGATGACTGCGCAGAGCCTGCTCGAAGTCAAGAACCTGCAGGTGACGTACGGTTCGGGGGCGCGGGCCGTCCCGGCCGTACGCGGTGTGGATCTGAGCGTGGCCGCCGGACAGAAGCTGGGAATCGCGGGCGAGTCGGGCTGCGGCAAGTCCACACTGGCCCTGGCCCTGCTCCGCCTTCTCCCCGCTTCCGCCAAGCTTTCCGGCGAGATCCTCCTCGACGGGGAGGACGTCCTCACCATGAAGTGGGGGCGGCTGCGGGCCGTGCGGTGGGCGGGCGCGTCGATCGTCTTCCAGGGCGCGATGCACTCGCTCAACGCGGTCCACCGGGTCGGCGAACAGATCGCCGAGCCGATCCTGCTGCACCGCAAGACCACTTTGACGGCGGCGAAGAAGCGGGTCGCCGAACTGCTTCAGCACGTGGGGCTGCCCGTCTCCCGCGCGGACGCGTATCCGCACGAGCTGTCCGGGGGCCAGCGCCAGCGCGTCATGATCGCGATGGCGCTCGCCTGCGACCCTCAGCTCATCGTGGCGGACGAGCCGACCACCGCGCTCGATGTGATGATCCAGGCGCAGATCCTGCGACTGATCGAGCAACTGGTCGCCGAGCAGGACATCAGCCTCCTGATGATCAGCCACGATCTGGCGGTGCTCGCCGACACCTGCGACCGGCTTGCGGTGATGTACGCGGGCCGGATCGTCGAGGAGGGCCCGGCACAGACGGTGTACAGCGCGGCGGAGCATCCGTACGGGCGCGCCCTGTCCGCGGCCTTCCCGCGCGTGGGCGACGTCGCCTCGCGCCGGGCCCCGCGCGGCCTGCCGGGCGACCCGCCCGACCCGTCGGCGCTGCCGAGTGGCTGTACGTTCCACCCGCGCTGCCCGGTCGCGATGGACGCGTGTGCGCGCCAGGACCAGGTGCTGTCGGCGGTCGGCGAGGGGCACCTGGCGGCATGCGTCCACGTAGGGGCGGTGCCGCTGTGACACGCCGGTCCCGAACTCCTCAGTTCCCCCGCCCGGTTCACCGCGCCGCCGGGGCCGTACCCAGGAGCCAGTCATGACCACCACTCCCCTGCTCTCGGCCACCGGTCTGCACGTCACCTTCCCCGGGCGGCGCGGCGGGCCGGCCGCCCGCGCCGTCGACGGCGTCGACCTCGACATCGGCGCGGGCGAGATCGTCGCCCTGGTCGGCGAGTCCGGCTGCGGAAAGACGACGCTGGCACGCTCACTGCTGGGCCTGGTGGCGCCGACATCTGGCGCGGTCACCTTCGGCGGTGCGCCGCTGTCGTACACCTCCCGCGCGCTGAAGTCGTACCGCAAGCGCGTCCAGCTGGTCCTCCAGGACCCGAGCGGCTCGCTGAACCCGCGGCACACGGTGTACGACGCGGTGGCCGAGGGCCTGCGGATCCACGGGTACACCGGGGACGAACGCCCGGCCGTGGCCGAGGCGCTCTCGCGGGCCGGGCTGCGGCCGCCGGACCGCTTCTTCCTGCGTTACCCGCACGAACTCTCGGGCGGCCAGCGCCAGCGCGTCGTCATCGCCGGGGCACTCGTCCTGGAACCCGAACTGATCGTCGCGGACGAGCCGGTGGCCTCACTGGACGCGTCCGTACGCGGCGAGATCCTCGCGCTGCTGCTGCGCCTGCGGGACGAACTGGGCCTGTCCGCGCTGGTGGTGACGCACGACCTGGGGCTCGCGTGGAACATCGCGGACCGGGTGGCGGTGATGTACCTGGGCCGGATCGTGGAGTCCGGCACCGTCGAGGACGTGCTGACGAGTCCCCAACACCCCTACACCCAGGCGCTGCTGTCCGTCCTCCCGGACTCGGCGATCCCCCCGGTGGTCCTGACGGGCGAACCCCCGGACCCGTCCCGCATCCCTGGGGGCTGCCGCTTTCACGCGCGCTGCCAGGTGCTGGCGTCGGGCGAGGCGGAGAGGGCAGGGGTGGCGGACAGGTGCCGATCGGAGGAGATGGGGGTGCTGGGTGGGGCGGGGGTGGCGTGCCACTGGGCGTGAAGGGCGCGTGGGGTGCGCCGGGGCCTTGGGACGGCGCAAGGGGAGGCGCGACCGGGGCCCGTCAGCCCAGGGCCCGCGCCCCGGACCGGAGCACCCGGAGAGGCTCCCGCGCCCCGGGCGCCCGCGCTACGCCGACGCCGTCAGCTCGCGGCACTTCTTCACGTCCTCCCCAATCGCGTCCAGCAACGCCTCGATCGAGTCGAACTTCTGCTGCCCCCGCACATACGCCAAGAAGTCCACCGCCACATGCAGCCCGTACAGATCCAGCCCCACCCGGTCGATCGCGTACGCCTCCACCGTCCGCTCCGTACCGTCGAACTGCGGGTTCGTGCCCACCGAGATCGCGGCCGGCATCCTCTCGCCCGCCGCTGTCAGCCACCCCGCGTACACCCCGTCCGCCGGGATCGCCGTGTGCGGCAGCGTCTCCACGTTCGCCGTCGGGTAACCCAGCTCACGGCCCCGCTGCGCGCCCCGCACCACCACGCCCTCGACGCGGTGCGGGCGGCCCAGGATCTCCGCCGCGCCCTCGACGTCTCCGGCCGCGATCAGGCGGCGGGTCAGGGTCGAGGAGAAGGGCTCGCCGCCGCCCGCCGCGCCGCTCACGTAGAGATCGACGACCTCGACGTCGTAGTCGTACGTCGCGCCCATCTCGGCCAGGAACGCGACATCCCCCGCGGCCTTGTGGCCGAAGCGGAAGTTCGGGCCTTCGATGACCGCGCACGCGTGCAACTTGTCGACCAGGACCTTCACGATGAAGTCCGCGGGCGACAGCTTCGAGAACTCGCGCGTGAAGGGAAGGATCAGCACCGCGTCGACGCCCAGCTCCGCCATCAGCTCGGCGCGCCGGTGGTGCGGCGCGAGCAGCGGCGGATGGCTGCCGGGGCGGACAACCTCGCTCGGGTGCGGGTCGAAGGTCACGACGACCGACGGCACCCCGAGCTCGCGCGCCCGCTCCACCGTCCGCCCGATGATCAGCTGGTGACCGCGGTGGACCCCGTCGTAGGAGCCGATGGTGACGACGCTGCGTCCCCAGTCCTGGGGGATGTCCTCCAAGCCACGCCAGCGCTGCACTGTGACCGCTCCTCGCCCGAACCTGTGTACGTCATTGCCGGTTACGCAGGTCTAAGACTGCCATGCCCGCGACCGTCGGTTCGCATCGGCACCGGGCTGCCCAGGGTCTCGACCATCCGGCGCGCGCTCGGGCCGACCACCACTGCCCACTCCTGCGGGGTCCGCTCCAGCCATCCCGCGACGAGCGCGGCGAAGCCGGGGACCTCGCGGGCCAGCTCGACGAGCAGCCGGTCGAAGCAGGTCGCGCCCTCGGAGGTGCGGACGAGGAGCAGGCCGGTGCGGTGGACGAGCTCGCGGGTGCGGGCTTCCGGCCGGGTCGCGCAGCCGTGCGCGGCGGCCCGCAGCAGGGCGTCGAGGACGGCGAGGTCACGTGTCGCGTACTGCTCGTACTCCAGCAGTACGTCGAGGAGCTCGGCCCGCAGCGGCCGCGAGGCCCGGCTGCCCGGCGCCGCGAGGACGGGCACGAGGGCCATCCGGACCCGGCCGGGCCGACCCCGCAGCAGGCCGGTGACCAGTGGAAACAGGATGGTGCGGGCGGCTGGGCCGTGTTCCAGGCGGCGGTCGACGAAGGCTGCGGCGTGAGCCGCGCCGTCGGGCCGGTGGTCGATGTACTCGCCGACGAGCGCGGCGGCACGGCGGGCCGACGCGGGGGTGGTGACCTCGGCGAGGGCCCGCAGCACTTCCCCCGCGCCGTCGCCTGGCTGGTGCAGCCGCGTCTGGAAGGCGGCCAGGACGGGCTCGGGGTGCGTGGTGAGCGCGGCGGCCAGCGCGCTCGCGGGCAGCAGCGGGTCGCCGGCCCCGAAGGCCTCGAGCGCCCTGGCCAGATAGCGGGGCCGGGTGTGCGGATCGTGGACGAGGAGGGCGAGGGCGGAGCCGTGCAGGGCGGTGTCGGAGGGTCTGGCGAGCAGGGCGAGGGCCGCGTACCTGAGCAGCTCGCGGTCGGCGTCGGTGGTGACCTGGGCGACGGCGGCCAGGCCGTAGGCGGCGGCCGCGACCCGCCGCTCGGGCATCGGGTCCTGCGCCCAGCGGTCGACGGCCCGGCACAGGGTGGACGGCTCCTCCTCGGCGAGTTCGGTCAGCAGCTCGTCGGCGCGGGGGTGTGCGGTCGCGGCGAGGGTCTCGATGAGGTCGTCGATGGCGAGGCCACGGCGGGCGTAGAGCAGGGCCTGGGCGGCGGCGGCCACGGTGGGCCGGACCTTGGCATCGGGGCCGGCGGGCAGCGGCGTACCGTCGGTGAACCAGCGACAGAGCATCGGCTGTACGGCGCTGGGATCGGCGGCGAGCCGCGCGACGACGGAATCCAGATAGCGCGGGTTTGTGCGATGCCCCCGCACCTCGTCCGCGGGCACGAGCCGTCGCAGCAGATCGATCCGCTGGGCCTCGGTCACCCGCAGCCGCTCCCAGAACCACGGCCCGAATTCGCCGAGCCCGCCCGGGTGCCGGGGCCCGCCTTCACGTACGGAAGCCCGGGTGATCCGCTCCGCGAGCAGCCGCAGTACTGGGAGGTACGCCCCGGCCTCGGGCACCCGCAGGAGCGCCTCCCCCAGCAGATGGGCTCCCCACCACCGGGCATCGTCGAGCCGCGCGCCCGCCTCGCCACTCGCGTTCTCCAACCCGTCCAGCCCGTCCAGCGCTTCGACCAACTTCTCCAGCCTGCGCGCCAGTTGCCCGGGACCGTGCACCCGGTCGAGGAGCAGTAGGGCCTGCACGACCGGGCCGATGCGATGCCGCGGAACCGGCAGCGAGCGCGGTTCCGGCTCCCCCGAGTCCGGCGGTGGCGGCACATAGCCGCTCCCACGCCCCCCGCTCGCCCCCGGCCGGGACGGCAGCCCCACCGGCGCCCGCGCATGCCAGCGGTGGACCAGGGAGTGGAGCGCGGCATCGATGTCGAGGTGCGCGCCCTGGACCCAGTCGGCGAACTCCTCGTGCGCGAAGCGGTAGCCGGCGCCCGCCTGGACCAGCAGGCCCTCGGTGAGTACTGCGGATGCCCACCCGGTTCCCCACGGGAAGATCTCCTCGAAGGACTCACGGTCCAGCTCCCCCTGCCCGGACCCGAGGCAGCGCCGCGCCGCCTCGTGGACCTGGCCGGCCACCTTCGCCGCCAGCCGACGCACGGCGGAGCCCCGCAGCGGCAGCCGGGAGCCCGCGGCGACGCGGACCGCGATCCGCAGGCACAGCAGGTCCAGATGCGCGGTGAAGACGTCCTCGCGGGACGGCCGCCCCGGCACCTCGCCGGGCAGCGCCTCCCGTACCTCCGCGAGCAGCCGCAGCGCGAGCGGATGCCGTTCGTCCACGGCGGCGACCGTCCCGGCCGGGAGCCCGTACCGCTCCCGTGCGCGCTCCGCCTCGCCGGTGGACAGTGCGCCGATGTGCAGGGCAGGCGGCAGCCGGTGCGCTGGCGTGGCGGGCCGGTGCAGTACATCCGGCTGATACAGCGCCCCGGCCTGCTCCCAGTGCTCGGGCCGGCAGCCGACGACCATCCGCACACCGCAGGAACTCAGCCAGTTCACGGTCCCCGCCGTCCAGTCGGGGAGCCGGCGAGCCAGTGCGGACGGCATCTCCTCGGGCCCGTCGAGCAGCACGAGCAGCGGCCGCCCGGCCTCGCGGGCGAGGCGCGCGACCAGCTCGGGTGTGACGAAGTCCATGGCGCCGCGGGCGCCCGAAGCGGCGAGGATACGGCCGGCCTGTTTGAGGGTGCGCGCGACGGCGTCGGCTACCGATGTGTCGTCAGCGTGCAGATCGGCGCCGCGCAGCCGCACGGTGGGTGCGGGTTCCGGTCCGCGGGCCCGCCGGGCGGCCAGCGCGGCGAGTTCGGTCGTGCGGCCCGTTCCCGGATCACCCACGAGCCCCATCACCAAGGCGGTGAAGGATGCCAACTCCCTTACGATGTCCGCTCGTTCCACCGGCTCGGGCCAGGCGCTCGACCCTCCGGCCGACCCCACGGAGGTCGCGGTGAGCTCCAGCACGGCCGCGAGGTTGAGGTCGTGCCCGTATCCAGGGACGGTCGCCGCGTTGCGCCGCAGCAGTTCGGCGAGCGGCCCGTCCGGCGGCCGGCCGGTGGCCCGCAGCGGCAGCACGAACCCGGCCGCCCGGTGTCCGGATTGCGGCGCGGTGCCGAGGACGGCGAGCACCGCGCCGGTCGAGGAGTCGAGCACCGGTCCCCCGGCGGCCTCGCCACCCAGCCGCAGCGCGTCGCTGCCGTCCGTCCCGATCGCCAACTCCAGGACGTCGCCGACCAGATGGAGGCGATCGGTCGCGGTGTACGTCACCTGAGCGGCGCCGAGCACGCGCGCCTCACGCCAGCCTCGAGCGGCGAGCCGTACGTACGTCCCCGGCTCGACCCGCTCCCGCGCGCTGATCGGCAGCGGCCGCACTCCAAGCCCTCCGGTGCGCACCAGTGCCAGGCCGGTCTCCGGCAGGGGGACGATGGCGTCGGCCTCGGCGAGGCAGATGCGGTCGCCGGGCCGGTGCAGCATCACCCGCACCAGCCCGTCGACCGCCTCATGGCTGGTCACGACCGTGCCGAGGTCGTCGGCGACGAACCCGGTCCCGCGCGGCCGTCCCGCCGGATCGCAGATGTGTACCAGCGTCGCCAGGTTCCCGCGTCCCATGTTGTCGACGTTAGGTCGGCGGTGATCACCGGGAGAAGGAGGCGTACCGAAAGCGCCCCCTCAGTGCACCCGCGGTCACTCCGAGCGCCTGCCCGAAGGGGTGAATCCGGGGGCGGCGGCGGATAGACCTTCTTCCGAGGGGGATCGTGGAACGGGCAGTGGCCCTGCCCGTTCCACGATGGGATCAACCTCGGACCGGCACGCTCAGCCGAAGACGGCGAGGCTCTTGGCCTTGCCCTTCTGCTCCTCCACCAGCGCCAGGAACCGCCCGTCCGGCCCGAAGGCCGCCACCGGCGCGGAGTCGAACGCCGGCATGTCCAGCCGTACGCCATTGGTGAGCAGCTTGGCGCGCCTCTCGTCCACGTCCCAGCGCGGGAACGCGGCCGCGGCCGCCTCGGCGATCGGCATCACGGTCAGCTCCTCCTGGAGCTGCTCGAGCGTCTTCGCCGCGTCCAGTCCGTACGGACCGACCCGCGTGCGGCGCAGCGCGGTCAGATGCCCGCCGACGCCGAGACCGGCGCCGAGGTCACGGGCGAGGGCGCGGATGTACGTACCGGAGGAGCAGACCACCGATACGACCACGTCGACGACCGGAGTGCGGTCCTCGGTAACCGTCTCCCGGACGTCGTACACCTGGAACGAGGAGACGGTCACCGGACGGGCCGGGATCTCGAAGTCCTCGCCGCCGCGTACGCGCGCGTACGACCGCTTGCCGTCGATCTTGATGGCGCTGACCTTCGACGGCACCTGCATGATGTCGCCGGTCAGCTTGGCCACGCCCGCGTCGATGGCCTCCCGGGAAACCCCGGACGCGTCCGCGGACGACGTGATCTCGCCCTCCGCGTCGTCGGTGACGGTGTTCTGCCCCAGCCTGATGGTGCCGAGGTACTCCTTCTCGGTCAGCGCGAGGTGCCCGAGCAGCTTGGTGGCCTTCTCGACGCCCAGCACCAGCACTCCGGTGGCCATGGGGTCGAGCGTCCCCGCATGCCCGACGCGGCGGGTTCTGGCGATCCCGCGCATCTTGGCGACGATGTCGTGCGAAGTGAAGCCGGACGGCTTGTCGACAATGACAAGGCCGTTCTGGGGACCCCTTCCAGCGGTAGCTGGGGGAGTTCTGTTCTGCTGGGTCATTCCGAGGCTTCGTCCTCGTCCTCGGGCTTGCGGTACGGGTCGGCCTCGCCGGCGTACGTGGCGCCCGAGGAGGCTTCGCGCACCTTGGCGTCGGAGGCACGCGCCTTGTCGAGGAGGTCCTCGATCGTCTTGGCGGTCTCCGGGAGCGCGTCCGCCACGAACGTCAGGGTCGGCGTGAACTTCGTTCCCGCCGCGGCACCGACGGACGAGCGCAGGATGCCCTTGGCGCTCTCCAGCCCGGCTGCCGCGCTGGCCCGGTCCGCGTCGTCGCCGTACACCGTGTAGAAGACCGTGGCCTCCCGCAGGTCACCGGTGACGCGGGTGTCCGTGATGGTCACGTGCGTACCCAGGCGAGGGTCCTTGATGCCGCGCTGCAGCTTCTCGGCGACCACCTCCCGGATGAGGTCCGCCAGCTTCTTCGCCCGCGCGTTGTCGGCCACTGGTCCTTCTCCTTCTCTGCCTTGCTCATTCAGTCTTCGTCGCTGTGGAGCCTGCGTCTCACGGACAGCAGCTCCACCTCCGGCCGGGCGGCGACAAGGCGCTCGCACCGGTCGAGTACGTCTGTGAGGTGCCCCGTGTCCCCGGATACCACTGCCAGGCCGATCTGGGCCCTGCGGTGGAGGTCCTGTCCGCCCACCTCCGCCGCGCTCACCGCGTATTTGCGCTGGAGCTCGGCCACGATCGGGCGGACCACGGAGCGTTTCTCCTTCAACGACCGTACGTCGCCGAGGAGCAGATCGAAGGACAGTGTCCCCACATACATGTATGTCCGGATGTCCCGCCGGTACGGGTTAGAGGGCCCCTCGGTCACTTGGCAGGGACACAAGAACCGTACACGCAACGGCCGGGGCCGATCGACGGAAATACTCTCCGCCGACCGGCCCCGGACCGCAGTGCTGCCTAGGGGGCTATGCCCCCGGGCCGCATCAGCCGCGCGGCTTCTCGCGCATCTCGTACGTCGCGATGACGTCGTCGATCTTGATGTCGTTGAAGTTTCCGAGGTTGATACCGCCCTCGAAGCCTTCGCGGATCTCGGTGACGTCGTCCTTGAAGCGGCGCAGACCCTCGATGTTGAGGCTCTCCGCGATGACCTTGCCGTCGCGGATGAGCCGGGCCTTGGTGTTGCGCTTGACCTCGCCGGAGCGGATGAGAACACCCGCGATGTTGCCCAGCTTGGACGAGCGGAAGACCTCGCGGATCTCCGCCGTGCCGAGCTCGACCTCTTCGTACTCCGGCTTGAGCATGCCCTTGAGGGCCGCCTCGATCTCCTCGATGGCCTGGTAGATCACCGAGTAGTACCGGACGTCGACGCCCTCGCGCTCCGCCATCTGCGAGGCACGGCCGGCCGCGCGGACATTGAAGCCGATGACGATGGCGTCGGATCCCATTGCCAGGTCGATGTCCGACTCGGTGACCGCACCCACACCGCGGTGCAGCACTCGGATGTCGACCTCTTCGCCGACGTCGAGCTGGAGCAGCGAGGACTCGAGAGCCTCCACCGAACCGGACGCGTCGCCCTTGATGATGAGGTTGAGCTGCTGCACCTCGCCGGCCTTGAGCACCTTGTCGAGGTCCTCGAGGGACACCCGGCGGGTGCGCTTGGCGAACGCGGCGTTGCGCTCACGGGCGGCGCGCTTCTCAGCGATCTGACGGGCCGTACGGTCCTCGTCGACAACCAGGAAGTTGTCGCCTGCGCCCGGGACATTGGTGAGACCGAGGACGAGGACGGGGGTCGAGGGACCCGCTTCCTCGACGTTCTCGCCCTTGTCGTCGAGCATCGCGCGGACACGGCCGTACGCGTCACCGGCGACCATCGTGTCACCGACGCGCAGCGTGCCTCGCTGGACCAGGACGGTCGCGACGGCGCCGCGGCCGCGGTCGAGGTGGGCCTCGATCGCAATACCCTGCGCGTCCATCTCCGCGTTCGCCCGGAGGTCGAGCGAAGCGTCCGCGGTCAGGACCACGGCCTCCAGCAGGGAGTCGATGTTCAGACCCTGCTTGGCGGAGATGTCGACGAACATGGTGTCGCCGCCGTACTCCTCGGCGACCAGACCGAACTCGGTCAGCTGACCGCGCACCTTGGTCGGGTCGGCGCCCTCGACGTCGATCTTGTTGACCGCGACCACGATCGGCACGTCGGCCGCCTTGGCGTGGTTCAGCGCCTCGATCGTCTGGGGCATCACACCGTCGTTCGCCGCCACCACGAGGATCGCGATGTCGGTCGACTTCGCACCACGGGCACGCATGGCGGTGAACGCCTCATGACCCGGGGTGTCAATGAAGGTGATGCGACGCTCTTCCTCGTTGACCTTGGTGGCGACCTGGTACGCACCGATGTGCTGCGTGATGCCGCCGGCCTCGCCCGCGATGACATTCGTCTTCCGGATGGCGTCGAGGAGTCGGGTCTTACCGTGGTCGACGTGACCCATGACGGTCACGACCGGCGGACGGGAGACGAGCATTTCCTCGCCGCCCTCGTCCTCGCCGAACTCGATGTCGAAGGACTCGAGAAGCTCGCGGTCCTCCTCCTCCGGGCTGACGATCTGAACCGTGTAGTTCATCTCGTCGGCCAGCAGCTGCAGGGTCTCGTCGGAGACCGACTGCGTGGCCGTGACCATCTCGCCGAGGTTCATCATCACGGCGACGAGCGACGCCGGGTTGGCGTTGATCTTCTCCGCGAAGTCGGTGAGGGAAGCACCGCGCGACAGGCGAACGGTCTCGCCGTTGCCGCGAGGCAGCATCACACCGCCGACCGACGGGGCCTGCATGGCCTCGTACTCCTGGCGCCTCTGCCGCTTCGACTTACGGCCACGACGCGCCGGGCCGCCGGGACGGCCGAAGGCGCCCTGCGTGCCACCACGGCCGCCGGGACCACCCGGACGTCCGCCGAAGCCGGGACGGCCACCGCCGCCACCGAAGCCGCCGCCACCACCGGGGCCACCGCCACCGGGACGACCGGCGAAACCGCCGCCGCCACCAGGACGACCGCCACCGGGACCAGCGGGACGACCGGCGAAACCGCCGCCGCCACCGGGACGACCGCCACCGGCGCCGCCGGGACGACCGCCGCCGCCGGCACCACCGGGGCCACGGCCACCGCCGCCGCCGGGACCGCCACCAGGACGGGGGCTGGCAGCAGGACGCTGCGGCATCATGCCCGGGTTCGGGCGGTTACCCGCGGGGGAGCCGCCAGGGCCTCCGGCAGAACGCGGCGCCTGCGGACGCGGCATGCCGCCGGGGCTCGGACGGGTACCGCCCTGACCCTGCGGGCGGGGAGCGCCGCCGGGACCACCCTGCGGACGCGGGGCGCCGGGAGCGGCACCGCCGTGGCCACCGGGTCGGGGCGCGCCACCCGGGCGGGGCGCCTGCGGGCGCGCCATACCGGTGGAACCACCCGAGGTGAAGGGGTTGTTGCCCGGACGGGGACCGGCCGGACGACCGCCGGGGCGCGGGGCGCCCTGGCCGGCGGGACGCGCCGGACGCTCGCCACCACGGCCACCGTCACGGCCGCCGTCGCGCTGACCGCCGGCCGGAGCCGGACGGGCAGAGCCACCGGTAGGACGGGGCCCGGGAGTGGCACCCGCGGGACGCGGGGCCTGCGGCGCGCTGGGCTGTGCCGGAGCCGGGGCCGAGAACTCGGCCGCGGGCACCGGAGCCGCCGGAGCGGGCTTGGCCGGTGCGGGCTTGGGACCCGGACGCGGGCCGGCGGAAGCCGGGGCCGCGGACGGGGTGCTGGGGGTGCTGCTCGCCGGAGCCTCGGCTGCGGCCGGCTTGGGGGCCGGGGCGCCGGGCTTGGGGGCAGCGGGACGGGCCGACGACGCCGGGGAGGGCGCGGCAGGCTTGGCGGGCGCGGCCTTGCGGGGCGCGCCGGGCTTGGCAGCGGACTTCCCGGCGTTGCCGCCGGGTCCCTGCAAAGCATCAGTCAACTTACGTACAACCGGCGCCTCGATCGTCGAGGACGCCGAACGGACGAATTCACCGAGTTCTTGGAGCTTGGCCATGACGACCTTGCTCTCCACGCCGAACTCCTTGGCGAGTTCGTATACCCGGACCTTAGCCACTTCGCTCCTTTTAGGTCCGGGTTACCGCCGGACCGTCGCTACTTCATGGGCGTACTCATCGCGTACTCATCGAGTGCTCATCGCAATCTCGACCTACTTCCAACTCGCGAGGTACCTGACCGCACGGGGTTCCGTGCCGTACTTCTTCTTACTGTGCCGCCTGCTCGACATACCGGCGTACATCCGCGGTATCGAGCGGTCCCTGGACCCGGAAGGCCCGGGGGAACGCCCGGCGGCGGACCGCCAGGTCGAGACAGACCAAGGCGGGGTGTACATACGCACCCCGGCCGGGCAGCGTACCGCGATCATCGGGGACGCAGGCGCCTCCGATCACCACGATGCGCAGCAGATCGCTCTTGGCCGCTCGCTCCCGGCATCCCACACAGGTTCGCTCAGGGCATACGCGGGCATGCGTCCGACCAGACACGTTCAGTCTACCTCCCCGCACCGACCTCACCCCTTGGGGGCAAAAATCGAACGGTTGTTGTCTCGATCTGGGTGAGGCCCCGCTGTCAGTCCTCAGTCCTGGTCGGAGCCCCGGTCGGAGCCCCGGTCGGGGCCCGGCTCGGCGCTCTGCTCCGTGTCGGGGCGGATGTCGATGCGCCAACCGGTGAGGCGGGCCGCCAGCCGGGCGTTCTGCCCCTCCTTGCCGATCGCCAGCGACAGCTGGTAGTCCGGGACGGTCACGCGCGCGGACCGGGCGGCGAGATCCACGACCTCGACCTTGCTGACGCGGGCCGGCGAGAGGGCGTTGCCCACCATCTCGGCCGGGTCGTCCGACCAGTCCACGATGTCGATCTTCTCGCCGTGCAGCTCGGCCATGACATTGCGCACACGGCCGCCCATCGGGCCGATGCAGGCGCCCTTGGCGTTGAGGCCCGAGCGGGTCGAGCGGACCGCGATCTTCGTGCGGTGGCCGGCCTCGCGGGCGATTGCCGCGATCTCGACGCTGCCGTCCGCGATCTCCGGGACCTCCAGCGCGAAGAGCTTCTTCACCAGGTTGGGGTGGGTGCGGGAGAGGGTCACGGACGGGCCGCGCACACCCTTGGCGACGCGCACGACATACGTACGCAGGCGCAGGCCGTGGGTGTACTCCTCGCCCGGCACCTGCTCCTGCACCGGCAGGATCGCCTCCAGCTTGTCGTCCAGCCTGACCAGGACGTTCTTGGGGTCCTTGCCCTGCTGCACCATGCCGGCGACGACATCGCCCTCACGGCGGGCGTACTCACCGAAGGTGACGTCGTTCTCCGCGTCCCGCAGCCGCTGCTGGATGACCTGGCGCGCGGTGGTGGCGGCGATCCGGCCGAAGTCGGAGGGGGTGTCGTCGAACTCCTTGGGCTCCTGGCCCTCTTCGAGGTCGGCCGGGTCCTCCTTCGCCCAGACCGTCACATGGCCGGTGTCGCGGCTGAGCACGACACGGGCGTGGCGGCGGCTGCCCTCAGTGCGGTGGTATGCGATGAGGAGGGCCGACTCGATTGCCTCGACCAGCAGGTCGAAGGGGATCTCCTTCTCTTGTGCCAAGCCCTTCAGGAGCTTTACGTCGATGTCCACGGCTACGCCTCCTCTTCCTTCTTGTCCTTGCGGTTGAACTCGAGCTCCACACGAGCCTTGGCGATCTCGGCGAAGGCGATCCGGCGGGCGGTGGGCTTGCGCCCCTTCACGCCCGGTACCTGGAGGTCAAGTCCCTCGTCGTCCACGGCGAGGATGCGGGCGACCATCTCGCCGCCCTCATGCAGCTGGAGCCTGGCCAGTCGGCCGACGGCGCGTACGTAGTGGCGGTGCTCGGTCAGCGGGCGGTCGGCGCCGGGCGAGCTCACTTCGAGGACGTACTCGTCCTCGCCCATGGCGTCCGTCTCGTCCAGCTTCTCCGAGATCGCGCGGCTCAGCTCGGCACAGGCGTCCAGCGTGGCGCCCTCGTCGGAGTCCACGACGATCCTCAGCACGCGGCGCCTGCCCGCCCGGGACACCTCGATCTCTTCCAGATCCAGGTCCGCGGCGCTGACGAGCGGTTCCAGCAGCCCGCGCAGCCTCTCGCTCTGGGTGGTGCTCATCCGGGTGACTCCTCGGCCGCGTGTGCTGTTGTGGGATCGTCGCGTGTCAGATCAAAGGGTATCCGGTCCCGGGGGGTGTTGCCGTCCACCTCGGCCGGACCCGCAGGTACGCTCGCCTGCGGCGATGATCACTGCGAGGTCCGAGGGAGACAGGCGTGGGGCGCACGGGGACGACACGCAGGCGTGCGCTCATGGCGACGGGGGCGGCCGCTGCCGGAGTGTTGACGGGCTGTTCGACCGAGGAGCCGGAACGCCGGCGGACGTCCGGCTCGGCGGCGGACCCGGCTCGCGCGGAGGCGGCGCTGCGGCGTCGGCTGGCGGCGACGAGCGGGGCGCTGCGTGACCAGTACGACACCGTCATCGCGCAACATCCCGCACTGGCAGAGAAGTTGGCGACTCTGCGGGCGGCGGTGGCCGAGCATGTCACGGCGCTCGCGGGCCCGGCGGTGACCGCCTTGCCCGCGGTCGCTCCGCCGGCCGTTCCCGCCGATGCGGGGGCCGCGCTGAAGGCGCTGGCCACGGCAGAGCGGCGGATCTCCGACGGGCACTTCGCCTCCCTGGTCGACGCGGAGCCGGAGCTGGCCCGGCTGCTCGCGTCGGTAGCGGCGGCCGGCGCCGCGCATGCGTACCTGCTGACGAAGAGGGACTCGTGATGAGCACGCTGGACGCAGTGCAGGCCGCGCTCGCCGCGGAGCACGCCGCGGTGTACGGGTACGGGGTCGTCGGCGGCCGGATCGGCGACGACCGCGAGGGCGAGGCCACCGCCGCGTACGCCGCGCACCGGGCCCGGCGGGAC
>NZ_JBSFMS010000039.1:0-55371 GCF_053599675.1 Streptomyces sp. NPDC000880
GCTTCCTCGGGCTCACGATCGACGAGGAGTACGGCGGCTCGGGCGGCGACCATCTGGCGTACTGCCTGGTCACCAATGCCTTCACCTGCCTTCCGGGGCTACTACTTCGTGGTGCCGATGTTGAGGTAGTCGTACTGACCGCTGAAGGCAGCCGTGGAGACCAGGTTGGTGGCCGTGGGCGAGCGGTACAGAAGGACCTTGAAGTAGGTGAGCGGAACGATGACCGCCTGCTCCATGACCTTCTTGTCCACCTCGGTGTAGGCCGTGTTGCGGGCCGCCTCGTCGGTGTTCGCGATGGCGTCGTCGAGCAGCTTGTTGATCGCCGGGTCGTTCAGCTCGGACAGGTTCGTGTTACCGGACTGGCCGATGGCCTTGCCGTGCACGATCTGCTGGAGGTAGCCGTAGCCGGTCGGCCAGTCGGAACCCCACTGCATCATGATGAGGCCGATGCCCTCCTTCTTCGTGAACGTCGGGACGCCCGCGTAGTCGGAGAAGTACTTGCTCGACGGGTACTGCTTGATGCTCGCGTTGATGCCGACCTTCTTGAGGGACTCGACGATCGCCGTTGCCGAGTCGACCTCGTTCTGCCGGTCGCTGCGGGCGGAGATGACGGTCTTGAAGCCCTTCTCCTGGCCGCAGGCCTTCAGGTGCTCCTTGGCCTTGGCCACGTCACCCTTGTTGCCGGGGGTGGCGTAGGTGTCGGCCTTCACGTAGCCCTTGATGTCGGTCGGCAGCACGGTGCTGGCGAGGTCACCGCGGACCGGGCCGCCCATCGCGGTCTGCACGGAGACCTTGTCGATGGCGTACTGCACGGCCTTGCGGCACTCGACGTTGTTGAACGGCGCGACCTTGGTGTTGATCGCCGTGTAGACGAGACGGCCACCGGCGGTGTTGTCGGTGCTCGCCTTCAGGTCGGGCTTGCCGAGCAGCTGAGCCTGGGTCTGCGTGTCGACGCCGCGGCCCGCCAGGTCGACGTGGGTGGCACCCGACAGCAGGTCCTTGTCGATCGTCGCCTGGTTGACCTTCAGGTTCAGGACGATCTTGTCGGGGTACTGCTTGCGCAGCGGGTCGGTCTTGGCGTCCCAGTTCGGGTTGCGGACCAGGGTGACCTGCTTGCCCTCCTGGTAGCTCTCGAACTTGTACGAGCCCGAGGACACGATGGACTTGGTGTAGTCCACGCCCTTGTCCTTGGCCTTCGGCACCGGGGCGGTCTGCGGGGCGCTGACCAGGTAGTCGAAGTCCGCGAAGGGCTTGTTGAGCTTGAAGACGACCGTGGTGTCGTCCGGGGTCTCGATGGAGGCGAGGCCCTTGTCGCTCTTGTCCTTGTACGGGCCCTTGTACTTGGCCGGGTCGAGCAGCATCTGCTGGAAGTAGTTCGGCCCGAGGGACAGCGTGTCACGCGCGAAGTTGGAGCGCTCGACGGCGTACTTGACGTCCTTCGAGGTCACCACGGTGCCGTCGTCGTACTTGACGCCCGCGCGGATCTTGTACGTCCAGGTCTTGCCGCCGTCGCTCGGCACGCCCTTGGCCGCGGCCAGGTCGGGGACGAGTTCGTTGCCCGCCTCGCCCGGAGCGGGCTTGAACGTCATCAGCGGGCGGGCGTAGAGCCGGCTGAAGTTGTAGATGAAGGCGTAGTACGTGTTGCCCGGGTCGAAGGACTCCGGGGCGTCGGCCATCGCGTAGGTGACCGTGCCGCCCTTCTTGTCGGAGACGTTGACCATCTCCTTGGTGGCGGCATTGGCCCCGGCGGCCTTGCCTCCGCCGCCGTTCTTGTCCTCGGCCTTACTGCAGCCGGCGAGCACTATGCTCGCGCTGCTGATGACCGCGATTGCGGCCACTGCTGACCTTCGCATGATGGTCGGTTCCCCTTCGTTGTCGGAAACTTGGTTGGGACTCAGCCCGCGCGGCCGTCAGCGGCTGCGTGGGTCGAGCGCGTCCCGGAGGCCGTCACCGAGCAGGTTGAACGCCAGCACGGTGACGAAGATGGCAAGGCCGGGCACGACCATGTACTGCGGGTCGACCTCGAAGAAGTCCTTTGCCTGGTCGAGCATTCCGCCCCAGGAGGCCTGGGGCGGCTGGATCCCGACGCCGAGGAAGCTGAGCGACGCCTCGAAGATGATGTTGGTCGGGATGAGCAGCGTCGAGTAGACGATGATTGGCGCGACGAGGTTCGGCAGCAGTTCCCTGAAGAGGATGTACGGGCCACGGGCCCCCATCCCGCGCGCAGCGTCCACGAACTCCCGCTCACGCAGCGCCAGCGCCTGCCCTCGGACGATCCGGCCCATGTACGGCCAGTTGAAGAAGCCGATGACGAAGATCAGCACGAGGATGTGGAGGGGCAGTCCCTCAAGGCCGAAGGCGCCGCCCTGCAGCGTGGCGGAGATGGCGATGGCGAACAGCAGCAGCGGGAACGCGAGGAAGGTGTCCATCAGGCGGCTGATGATCGTGTCGACCCGTCCGCCGTAGTACCCGGCGACGACGCCCAGGATGGTCCCGATGGCGTTGGACAGGATCGTGGCACCGAAGGCCACCACCAGGGACACCCAGGAACCCTCGAGGATGCGGGCGAGGATGTCACGGCCGAACTTCGGCTCGACGCCCAGGGGGTGATCCCAGCTCATTCCGCCGAAATCGCCCTTGGGGAGGCTGGTGTTGGGGTCGATGAGGTCCTGGTGGAACTGGTTCGGGTCGAGCCCTAGCATCGCCTGCAGTGGTCTGGAAAGGGCGGCGATCAGGATGAGCAGCACCACGACAATGCCGCCGACGACGGCCACCTTGTCGCGCTTGAAGCGCGTCCAGGCGATCTGCCCGAGCGAACGGCCCTCGATCTGCTGGGCCTTGACGCCCCGCAGCACAGCCTCGGGCGCAACATCGGTCTGCGATCCAGTGGTCTCTATGGGTGCGGTCATCGTCCCTCGTGCTTGCCCGTGCCGGCGGTTGCCGACGGTGCGTTGGCGGCCCCGCCCCGGGTCGACGGTGCGGTCGGTGGTGCTGCCTGAATTACCGGTGATTCGGGTGGTTTTGACGGGTGGCATTGAGACCATCGACCTCAACTGCACACATGTCCGACGCCCCCACGCTTGCGGGGAGTCTTCAACGCTCTCGCGATCACCTGCCAGACCTGACGGGGAATGGATGCGCAACCGTGATGTGGCCAGCCTCGTTCCGTTATGCGGACAACGGGATCGACTGAGCGGTTCGAACGCCTCGGGCATCGGTTCAACGCCACCCCTGGCGACCGGGAACGGCGGTCGGTTACTCCCGTTCAGCGGCCGTGCGGCGGAGGGTAGCCGTAGCCGCCCCCTGGCTCCGCCGGGGAGAGGCCCACGACCGGTGCGCCGCCGTGGGCGTCACGGTCGTAGAACGGACGGGCGTTGGCCCGCAGCCACATCGTCACCGGGTCGTAGTCGTCGGACATCGCGACGGTGGACACCGGCAGCCCGTCCGGAACCGCGGCGATCGACTGCTGCATCATGGCGCGCACCGCGTCCACGGACTGCCTGCCGGTGTCGTACAGATCGAGCCCGATGGCGAGATACGGAGCGCCGAGCGCGGGCTGCACCCAGGCGCGGCGCAGCGAGCGGACCGCGGCGGTGCGGTGAGCGTTCTGCGAGAGCAGGCCGTAGAAGTGCGGGATCTCGATGGCCGGTTCGGACATCCGCAGGGGTCCGGCAGGCATCCGGTCGAGGCCGGTGGCGATCCGGCGCAGATCGAGCCAGGGGATGCCGACGCCGCCGCCGGGGGCGTGCGGGTTGAGCCAGATCCCCCAGCGGTCGGGGAACAGGGCGCGGGCGACGTCCGGACCGCTGACCACTTCGTGGGCACGGTTCCAGCCGGAGACGGAGAGCTCCTGGGCGGAGGTGACGCAAGGGGCGTAGCCGACGCCGTCGACTTCCATATTCCCGTACTGGGCGTCGGGCGAGCCCGCTTGTCCGTGCCAGAGCAGCATCCAGAGCCGGCCGCTCGCCGGGTCGGCGATCGCCTGCAGCAGCGCCTCGTACGCGTCGTAGCGTCCGGGAGTCACCTGGCGCAGCATGTGCTCGACCTGCCCGGCCGCCGCGGTGCCTGACGCACTCACCCTGGGTTCCGCCCCTCTTCGATCCACCCGGCACGCATGCGGCGGGTCCGACCTGGCCATCAAACCAGCTTAATCGGGAGTTCTGACGCCGACTTGACGACTACACGTGCTGTCGTTGATAGAAGGGCCGCACCCGCTCCAGCATCCACATACCGACGGGGTCCTGCGCCACATCCAGCAGTACGAGATTGACCGGCCAGCCCACCTGGGCCCGGCCCAGCGCCCGGCTGAGCGCATCCATCGGGGCATTGCGCTCGGCGGTCTCCCAGGAGGAGACCTGGACGCCGATGAACAGCGTCGGCGACTCGCCCTCAATGGACGCGAGCGCGCGGCGGGCGGTGAGGACGACACCAGAGCTCTCGAACTCACCGGCCGCGGCGGCGAGGAAGTCCACCGGCTCCTCCTGCCAGTCGGGCTCGAAGAGCCGCACCCGGCCGCCGGTCGCCGGACCCTCGAGGGGCGGGCGTCCCACCCGGCACAGTTCGGCGACGGCGGGCGGCGGCAGCGGGGCGCCGACCGTGCCGCCCGGGTTCACGGCGATGCCGAGCTGCGGGGGCAGTCCGCGGGCGAATTCGCGGGCGGGGGCGACGGTGAAGGACATATGGCTGCCGACGCAGTGCAGGAACTGCTGCTCGGAGCTGAAGACCGGGACGTACGCCGCCCCGTCGACCTCCATGGTGGGCAGATCGAGGTCGGGGCTGTCCGGGCCGCCGCCGTTGGGCAGCGGCACCCAGATCTGGCTGCGGCCGAGCACCTCGACGAGGCGGCCGCCTGCGGAGGGGTTGCCGAGGGATGCGGCGAGCACCTCTTCGAGCTCGTTCGCCGGCCAGCCGCCGTACGGATGCGGATGCGGATGCTCCGGTGTCTGCATGTGCTGTCCTTCTCCCCCTGCGTTCCCACGGTTGCGCGCACGACCCTAACGCCGTGGGGGCCCGCCCGGGCGGCCGGGGGCGGGGCATTCGGCCCCGCTTGTCCTCAATCGCCGGACGAGCTTGATCTCGACTCCTCGAAGCCGACCAGGTCAAGCGCCCCAGCCGAGTC
Organism: Streptomyces sp. NPDC000880; assembly: GCF_053599675.1. Taxonomy (NCBI): domain Bacteria; kingdom Bacillati; phylum Actinomycetota; class Actinomycetes; order Kitasatosporales; family Streptomycetaceae; genus Streptomyces; species Streptomyces sp. NPDC000880. Next base: position 5,120 of record NZ_JBSFMS010000039.1, read on the forward strand.
CCGGTCCAGCAGCACCGCCGACGCGCAGCCCGCCGGCACCCGCCCGGCCTCCGCGTCGCCGACCAGACGGCCCACCGCCCGCCGGTGCCGGGCGAATGCGTACCCCGACACTCCGCGGCCGCGCTCGCGCTGGCCCTCCCTGGCCACCGCCGGCGTGACGTCAAGAAGCACCAGATGCAGGCCGCGGCCGCGGCGGCGCGTCTCGCGGGCCAGCCAGCGCCGCACCCAGGCCTGCGTGCCGCAGTCGTGTACGACGACGCTCCCGCCGGAGCGCAAGGCGCGCCGCAGTCCGGCGTAGTGCGCGATCCGGACCAGCGGGCGGTAGACGGCGTACGGCAGGAGCTTCGGCATCCGCGCGTCCCATCGGTCCCGGGCGTCCTGCGAGTCGATGCCGCGGGCGCGCGCCGCGCGCCGGATCAACGTGGACTTTCCGCTGCCGGGCAGGCCGGAGACGACCACTACGTCACCGTCGGCGAAGACCAGACTGCGCGGGCTGCGCCCCGAGCGGTCTCTCAGGTCATGCAGCACGGGCGCGGGCGCCTTGGCCAGTCGCCGAGCAGCCGCGCCCGGCGGGGCGGGCACCCCCGCGGTCGTCGCGTACGCCTCGGACCGCTGCAACGTCATCACCCTCCCCCATGTCGGGTTACGCACCCTTGCCCATGAAGTGTAAAGAAACGGTAATGCGGCACAACCATATTGCAGCCAAGGGCCTGTCGCCCCACTCCGCCACGATGCGTGCAATGATGTCGGCGCAAACTGCATACCGGCCGCTTGAATCCACGCGGGAGAGTCCTGGCCACGGTGTGCGCCGGGCGCCGAAGGAGCAAGTCCCTCCCTTGAATCTCTCAGGCCCCGTACCGCGTGTGATGAGGCAGATCTGAAAAGCGAGCCGCTGTCGAGTGGCTCCACCCAAGGTGCAAGTCACGACCACCAATACGTGCGGTCGCGACGAACCTCTCAGGTTCCGATGACAGATGGGGAGGATCGTCCTCATCGGCCATGCCCTGGGAGCCACATCTATGAGCAACGCCCCCCGTCTGACCGCCCTCGATGCCCTGCACCGTTCGCTGGGCGCGACCATGACCGACTTCGCGGGCTGGGACATGCCGCTGCGGTATGGCAGTGAGCGCGACGAGCACAACGCCGTCCGCACCCGGGCCGGCCTCTTCGACCTCTCCCACATGGGCGAGATCACCGTCACCGGGCCGCAGGCCGCCGATCTCCTCGACTACGCACTGGTCGGCAACATCGGCGGCGTCGCCGTCGGCCGCGCCCGCTACACCATGATCTGCCAGGAGGACGGCGGGATCCTCGACGACCTGATCGTCTACCGCCTCGGCGAGACCGAGGCCCCCGAATACCTCGTCGTCGCCAACGCGGGCAACGCCCAGGTGGTGCTGGACGCGCTGACCTCCCGCGCCGACGGCTTCGCCGCCGAGGTGCGCGACGACCGTGACGCGTATGCCCTGATCGCCGTCCAGGGTCCGAAGTCCCCGGGCATTGTGAAGTCGCTGACCGACGCCGACCTGGACGGGCTGAAGTACTACGCGGGCCTGCCCGGCACGGTCGCCGGCGTCCCGGCGCTGATCGCCCGCACCGGTTACACCGGCGAGGACGGCTTCGAGCTCTTCGTCGAGCCTCAGCACGCCGAGAAGCTCTGGCAGGCGCTGACCGAGGCCGGAGCGCCGGCCGGTCTGATCCCCTGCGGCCTCTCCTGCCGCGACACGCTGCGCCTGGAGGCGGGCATGCCGCTGTACGGGCACGAGCTGACGACCGCGCTGACCCCCTTCGACGCGGGCCTGGGCCGGGTCGTGAAGTTCGAGAAGACGGCCAACGGTGGGCGCTTCGTCGGCCGCGATGCCCTTGAGGCCGCCGCCGAGCGCGCGGCGACCAACCCGCCGCGGCGGCTCGTCGGCCTGATCGCCGAGGGCCGCCGGGTCCCCCGCGCCGGGTACCAGGTGGTCGCAGACGGTCAGGTGATCGGCGAGGTCACCTCGGGCGCCCCGTCGCCGACGCTGGGCAAGCCGATCGCCATCGCCTACGTGGACGCCGCGCACGCCGCTCCCGGCACCGAGGGCGTCGGCGTCGACATCCGCGGCTCCCACGAGCCGTACGAGGTCGTCGCGCTGCCGTTCTACAAGCGCCAGAAGTGATCCTCGGCACCACACCGGGCCCGTTCACCAGCACTCCCCCGCGTACAGGAGAATTCAGGTCATGAGCAACCCCCAGCAGCTGCGCTACAGCAAGGAGCACGAGTGGCTGTCGCCCGCCGATGACGGCGTGTCGACGGTCGGCATCACGGAGCACGCGGCCAACGCGCTCGGCGATGTGGTGTTCGTACAGCTCCCGGAGGTCGGTGACACGGTGACCGCGGGCGAGACCTGCGGCGAGCTGGAGTCGACCAAATCGGTCAGCGACCTGTACTCCCCGGTCAGCGGTGAGGTCGTCGAGGCCAACCAGGATGTCGTCGACGACCCGTCGCTGGTGAACTCCGCTCCCTTCGAGGGCGGCTGGCTCTTCAAGGTGCGCGTCGTGGAGGAGCAGAAGGACCTGCTCTCCGCCGACGAGTACACCGAGTTCTCCGGCTCCTAAGGACGTATGGCATGTCTGTTCTCAACACCCCTCTCCATGAGCTGGACCCCGACGTCGCCGCCGCTGTCGACGCCGAGCTCCACCGTCAGCAGTCCACCCTCGAGATGATCGCGTCGGAGAACTTCGCTCCGGTCGCGGTCATGGAGGCGCAGGGCTCCGTTCTCACCAACAAGTACGCCGAGGGCTACCCGGGCCGCCGCTACTACGGCGGCTGCGAGCACGTCGATGTCATCGAGCAGATCGCCATCGACCGCATCAAGGAGCTCTTCGGCGCCGAGCACGCCAACGTCCAGCCGCACTCGGGCGCCCAGGCGAACGCGGCCGCGATGTTCGCCCTGCTCAAGCCGGGCGACACGATCATGGGTCTGAACCTCGCCCACGGCGGGCACCTGACCCACGGCATGAAGATCAACTTCTCCGGCAAGCTCTACAACGTGGTCGCGTACCACGTCGACGACGCCACCGGTCAGGTCGACATGGCCGAGGTCGAGCGACTCGCCAAGGAGTCGAAGCCGAAGCTGATCGTGGCCGGCTGGTCCGCGTACCCGCGTCACCTGGACTTCGCGGCCTTCCGCCGGATCGCCGACGAGGTCGGCGCGTATCTGATGGTCGACATGGCCCACTTCGCGGGTCTCGTCGCCGCCGGACTGCACCCCAACCCGGTGCCGCACGCCCATGTCGTCACCACCACCACGCACAAGACCCTCGGCGGCCCGCGCGGCGGTGTGATCCTGTCCACACAGGAGCTCGCCAAGAAGATCAACTCGGCGGTCTTCCCGGGCCAGCAGGGCGGTCCGCTGGAGCACGTCATCGCGGCGAAGGCGGTCTCCTTCAAGGTCGCGGCGTCCGAGGAGTTCCAGGAGCGCCAGCAGCGCACCCTCGACGGCGCCCGGATCCTCGCCGCGCGTCTCGTCCGGGACGATGTGACCGAGCACGGCGTCTCCGTCCTTTCGGGCGGCACCGATGTGCACCTGGTCCTGGTCGACCTGCGCAACTCCGAGCTGGACGGCCAGCAGGCCGAGGACCGCCTCCACGAGGTGGGCATCACCGTCAACCGGAACGCAATTCCGAACGACCCGCGGCCGCCGATGGTCACCTCGGGTCTGCGGATCGGCACCCCGGCGCTGGCGACCCGCGGTTTCCAGGACGAGGACTTCCGCGAGGTCGCGGACATCATCGCCGAGGCACTGAAGCCGTCGTACGACGCTCAGGCGCTGAGCGCCCGGGTCTCGGCGCTGGCCGCGAAGCACCCGCTTTACCCCGGCCTGAAGTAGTTCCGTACACTTTTGTACGAAACGCTTTTGTACGGACCCAGGGGGCACCGCGCGCACTGGACAGTGCGCGCGGTGCCCCGCACCGTGTACCAGCTCGCTTCTGCACCACCCCGGCAGACAACGGCGTCTACCAACCCTCTAGGAGTTCTCCGTGGCCATCTCGGTCTTCGACCTGTTCTCGATCGGCATCGGCCCGTCCAGCTCCCACACAGTCGGCCCGATGCGCGCCGCCGCCATGTTCGCCCGGCGGCTCAAGAACGAGGGCATGCTGGCCCACACCGCCGCCATACGCGCAGAGCTCTTCGGCTCCCTGGGCGCGACCGGCCACGGCCACGGCACCCCCAAGGCCGTCCTGCTCGGCCTGGAGGGCAATTCCCCCCGCACTGTCGACGTCGAGACCGCGGACGCGCAGGTCGGGCGCATCCGTACCAGCGGCCGGATCAGTCTGCTCGGCGTCCACGAGATCGGCTTCGACTTCGACAAGGATCTGGTGCTGCACCGCCGCAAGACCCTGCCGTACCACGCCAACGGAATGACGATCTTCGCGTACGACGCCGAGGGTGCGACGGTTCTGGAAAAGACGTACTACTCGGTGGGCGGCGGCTTCGTCGTTGACGAGGACGCCGTCGGCGAGGACCGGATCAAGCTCGACGACACCGTGCTGAAGTACCCCTTCCGCACCGGTGACGAGCTGCTGCGGCTCGCCCAGGAGACCGGCCTGTCCATCTCGGCGCTGATGCTGGAGAACGAGAAGGCATGGCGCTCCGAGGAGGAGATCCGCGAGGGCCTGCTGGAGATCTGGCGGGTCATGCAGGCCTGTGTCTCGCGCGGCATGTCCCGCGAAGGCATCCTGCCCGGCGGTCTCAAGGTCCGCCGCCGCGCGGCCAACTCGGCCCGCCAGCTGCGCGCCGAGGGCGACCCTCTGGCCCGCTCCATGGAGTGGATCACGCTGTACGCGATGGCCGTGAACGAGGAGAACGCCGCGGGCGGCCGCGTTGTCACCGCACCCACCAACGGCGCCGCGGGCATCATCCCGGCCGTGCTGCACTACTACATGAACTTCGTGCCCGGCGCCGACGAGGACGGCGTGGTCCGTTTCCTGCTGGCCGCCGGCGCGATCGGCATGCTCTTCAAGGAGAACGCCTCCATCTCCGGCGCCGAGGTCGGCTGCCAGGGCGAGGTCGGCTCCGCCTGCTCGATGGCCGCGGGCGCACTCGCCGAGGTGCTGGGCGGCACCCCCGAGCAGGTCGAGAACGCCGCGGAGATCGGCATGGAGCACAACCTCGGCCTGACCTGCGACCCGGTCGGCGGCCTGGTCCAGATCCCGTGCATCGAGCGCAACGGCATGGCGGCGGTGAAGGCCGTGACGGCGGCGAGGATGGCGATGCGCGGCGACGGCAGCCACAAGGTCTCGCTGGACAAGGTCATCAAGACGATGAAGGACACCGGCGCGGACATGTCGGTGAAGTACAAGGAGACCGCGCGCGGCGGCCTCGCGGTGAACATCATCGAGTGCTGAGAAACCACGCCTGATCAGCAATTTCTCAGCTTTTCAGCTCTGTCAGGGGCTTACCCGTCCACACGGCGGTCGTCCCTGAAAAGTCCCCCTGACAGAGCTGAAAGTCCCTGAAGAGTCCCTGGGAAAGCGACTCCCCCGGGAAAGCGCACTGCCCGACCACAGAAGACGGCGCGTCATCGGCCTGCGGGGCGAGGAACTCTCGCAATCCTGGTCGGCCGAGCGGATACGCCCCGAACTGGGCTTCCATGTGCGGCGGTCGACGACTGAGCACTCTCGGCGCGGTGCCTACGGGCCTACACGATGGCCTTCACGGCCATGACCGTGGAGACGAAGATCACGACACCGCAGAACACTCGTCTGATGGTGCCGGCAGGCAGTTTCAACGACAGTCTCGACGACAGGAGCGCCGCACCCATCGTCGCCGCCGCGAAGGCCAGTGTGATGGTCCAGTCCAGGTGGGTTCCGGCCAGGTGGCTGGCGAATCCCACTGCCGAGTTGATCGCAATGACGACCAGCGATGTTCCCACAGCCAGCGGCATGGGAAGCTCCAGCGCCATGGTCAGCGCGGGCACGATGAGAAATCCGCCGCCGACACCCAGTATTCCGGTGAGCGTACCCACCGCGGCGCCCATGGACACACCACGGGGAACAGTGCGCCGTAGGTCCGCCCGCTGGAATTCGGACCGATCCGCCGCGGCCTCTCCGCTCTCCGAACCTTTCAGGACGAGCCCGGCCCCAAGCAGCAGTACCGCGGCGAACGTCAGCGTCAGCGCCACGTCACTCAACCGCTGGCCCAGTACGCTTCCCGCCAGCGCGAACGGGATTCCGCTGAGGGCCATCAGCACCGCGGCCGTCCAGTCGACCCCGCCGCGCAGCCGGGGGACGACCGAGGTGACGGACGCGGCGAACACGACGAGGAGGGCGGTGGCCATCGCCTCATGCAGGGGGAGGCCCACTCCGTAGGCGAGAGCAGGCACGGCGAGTATCGATCCGCCCGAGCCGACAGTCCCCAGGATCGCTCCGATGAGGACACCGGCGACGACGGTGATGGCCAGCGACGTCACCGGTCACTGTCCGCGAGAACACGGACGGCGTCACCGGAGGCCGGCCGGCGGGTCGTCGTCTGCCATGCGGCGAATCCGCCCTGCAGGTCCGTGACCTCCCGGTGGCCGTAGGCGCGTAGCAGGCTCGCAGCGACACTCGACCTCCACCCGCCGGCGCAGTACGCCACGACTCCACGGCCGGCCGGCACTTCGGCGTGGCGGCGGGACAACTCCGCCAGAGGAATATGGATGGAACCGGGTATAGCGCCTGCCTCCCGTTCTCCCGCGTTGCGCACGTCCAGCGCCGTCAGGTCGTCGCGGACCTGATCGAAGCTCTGGACCGAGAGACGATCCGCGGCCTGGATCAGGTCCCGCAGCTCGTCGGGGAATCCGTGAGTCGCGTCGACGTGTCCGATCACCGTGTCGTAACCGATCCGGGCCAGCCTCAGGACGGATTCCCGCGCACGCCCGTCGACCGTGATGACGACGATCTGGTCACCGTGCCGGAGCACCGTGCCCGCAGTCTCCGCGAAACGCCCGTCGAGACCGACGTTGACCGCTCCGCGCAGGTGCCCGGCCGCGAACGTCTCCGGATCGCGCGTGTCGAGGAGGCTGGCACCGCTGGCGAGAGCGTCGCGAAGTCGCGGACCGGTCAGTTCGTCGACGCTGATCTGCGGGTCGAGGACAGGGCGCATCCGGCGATTGAGCGTGACATCGACCGCGAAGTAGTCCGGAACCGCCGGTTGGCCGGAGGTGACGCGAGTGACGAACTCCTCTTCGGTCATCCGTTGCACCGACGGATTCGTCAGCCGCTCGTCACCGATCGTGGAGGTGGTCTCGGTGGACAGGTTCTTTCCGCACGAGGACCCGGCGCCGTGCGCGGGCATCACCCTCACCGCGTCGGGCAGCGCCATCAGGACGCGGTGGACCGATCGGTACTGGGCGCGGGCCAACTCGTACGCTTCGGCGCCTGCAACTACCGCGGCGGGGTCGGGGCGCCCGACGTCGCCGACGAACAAGGAGTCGCCGGTGAGCACCGCGTAGGGGTCGTCAGCCGGCGTCTCGCGGACAAGGATGCTGATCGACTCCCAGGTGTGGCCGGGTGTTTCCAGCACTTCCAGATCGACCTCACCGAGACTGATGTGGTCGCCGTGAGAAAGGCGCCGGATCGCGTAGTCGGTCTGCACCCGCGCACCGAAACCGATCCAGGCTCCGGTGGCGTCTGCCAGTTCGAGGTGACCGGAGACGAAATCGGCGTGTAGATGCGTGTTGATGACGCCGACGATCCGCAGGCCTGCTCGCCGGGCATCATCGAGGTAACCGGCGATGTCCCGCTGCGGATCGACGACGACCGCGTCGCCGGAGCGTTCATCTGCGATGAGATAAGAGGCGTGCGAAAGGCATGCGAGGTAGTACTGCTCGAGCAGCATGACAGTCAACTCCCTGTGATGGGCTGTCCGGAACGCGACCAGGCATCCGTGCCGCCCGCGACCGAGACAGCTGTGTATCCCGCGGCGATCAACATGGATGCGGCCCTGAGACTGCGCTTTCCTGACCTGCAGATGACGTAGACGAAATCAGCGGATTCGATGTCGGAGAGTCGTTCACTCAGGACGCTCAACGGGATGGAGACCGCGCCGGGCACATGTCCACCGGCGAACTCGTCGGGCTCACGAACATCAATGATGGTCGCACCACTGCGGTGGGCTTCAACAACGTCTGCCAGATCGGCCTCTGGCGCCGTCCAGGTGCTCATGGTGGATTCTCTCCATTCTTCTCATGGCCCCCGCCGGTGAATTCGATGACGGGCCGGAAGCTCGCAGCAAAGGGATTCTTCAAGAGATCGCCCCCGCTCTGGGTGAAATGGCGCGTGAAACGTCTTTCCCGATCGTCGCGGCGTCGCCGTCACCCGTGACATAAATCAACACATAGCGGACATCGATGGCCGTGACCTGCCGGAGCCTCCGGGACGATCAGGACTCCGCTACGGCTACGCGTTCAGCCCGACCGAGGTCGCAACGTGGTGGCCGGCCCACGGGAGACGGGTGGGCGCGTGGCGGTGGCAAGCACCGTCTTGCCGGCCCGACTGCATCACGCACAGGCCGACCATCAAGGGGTCCTCTCCATGGCCGCTATCGCCCAGTCGTGCATCTTCCCCGAGTGGTACAGCAACGGCTGCGCACCGGAGCGGTGGACGGTGTGCACCCGCGCGAGGAGGATGACGTGGTCGCCACCGTCGTAGATGCGCGCGATGTGGCAGTTCAGCCACGCGGCGACGCCCTCCAGCAGCGGGACGTCTTGGGAGCCGGGCTGCAACTCGACGCCGGCGAACCGATCCTCCTGGCGGCTGGCGAAGCGCTTGGCCAGCCATGCCTGGTCGTTGGCCAGCACGTTGACACCCATCGGTCCGCCGACCCGGAACGCGGGCAGACTGCTGGCGGAACGCGCGACGCACACCAGTAGCAACGGAGGATCGAGCGACACCGAGGCGAACGAACTGATCGTCAGCCCGACCGGCTTGCCGCCCGACGTCGTGGTGATGATGGTCACGCCGCTGGGAAAGGTACCAGCGGTTTTCCGCAGCGAATTCGGGTCGACCGGTTCCCCCCGGGTCCACTCACCGGTGAGGGCGTCGTCGAGTACTTCTGCCGCGGCGAAAACGGTACTGTTCACGAACGGTCGTCCTCTCGGGTAGAACAGGCATGGGTGAGCAGCATTCGGATTCGGGGGTCGGACAGGGGAAGCGATTCTTCGACCTGTGCGCGCAGAATCCGTCGCAGGTCTTGGAGCTGCTCGAGGAAGATTCGGCACGGTGGACATTCCTCGAGATGGCGCACGACCTGAGCGTTCCATCCCTCGTCGTCGATTTCGAGCAGGTCGTCGACGAGGGGAAGGAAGTCGATGCAGTCGATCGCAGCAGCGTTGGCCGCGTCGAAATTCTCACCGATCTTCACAACCAACTCCCTGATTCGTTGTCAGGGCATCCACGCCCGAACTGATAACACTCAATGTGAGCGCGGAGCTTCGCTCGGCCGCGGTGCAGCAGAATGCGCTGATTGCCCGGGTCGAGGTCGAGGAGGTCGCACACCTCCTCGGCACTGAAACCCTCCACATCACGCAGCAGCACCACGCTCCGCTGCCGCTGCGGCAGTTTGTCCAGGGCTTCGAGCACCTTGACCCGAAGCTCCGCGGTGACTGCGCGCTCTTCGGGTATGAAACGGGTGGACGGCGGCAGCGACCAGTGGCCCGCGTCTGGATGACCGGGCGGATGCAGGCGGCCGGCGAGCGGATCGCCCTCGTCCGTCGCCTCCTCGGTCTCGACGGTCCGGCGTCGGATCTCGCTTCCGAGCGCCTGACGCGCCTTGTTCCGCAGCACCGCGTAGATCCAGGTACGCAGAGACGAGCGGGCCTCGAACGTGTGCACCGCTTTGAGGGCGGCGATCCACGTCTCCTGCACCACGTCCTCCGCGAGAGCAGGCGGCACGATGGTCCGGGCGAAGCGGAGCATGCCCGGGTACAGCGACGCGATCTGCTCCGCGAGCAGCAGCCGTTCCCCGGCGAGCTCCGCGTCGTCCGACGACCTCGCAGTCATCTCGGCCTGCTCACCGATCATTGCCCGCATGCGGCCAACTCCCAGCGGAGCTGCGACTCCGAGGGGGACTGCACGGGTATGAAGGCGGCTTCGCGATAGCGACGGCTCGCACCCGAGCTGCTGGCATAGCCCTTGCCTCCGGCGGTCTTCGCCTCGAGAGTCGCTGTACCGGTGGCCACCTCGGCAGCGGCCAGCCGCATGGCCAGGAGCTCCGCACGGGTCGGCGGGACGAGTCCCCCGACACTGTGCGCCGCCTTCATCATCGCGGCGTTGACCAGCGCTATCTTGCCCGCCATGGATTCCACCTCGGTGGTGAACACCGAGTTGACGCCAACCAGGGACGCCCGCGCGTTGGCGAGACAAGTGCGGGCCAGCCCGAGGCACATCGCCGTCTGCAGCACCATGAACGTGGGCCGCACCGAGGTCAGGAAGGCGTCGAAGTCGCTCGTCAGCACCTGCTCGGCGCCGATCCGGACATCGGTCAGGGACAGGAACGACGAGGCGGTGCTGCCCAGCGCCAGGAGGGAGAACGACTTCCCGACCTTGATCCCCTCAGTGGCGAGCGGCAGCGCGAAAATGATCTTGTCGCCCTTGTCGGTGCGCGCTCCGGTGACGAGCAAGGCATCGGCGTAGAGGTTGGACGCCCACCGGATCGGCCCGTTCAGCAGGTAGCCGTCACCGTCTTCGGTCGCGGTGATCTCGAGCGTGCCGCAGCCCGCGAGATCACGGAACGACGATGCCATGCCGGTGATACCGGGTGTCTGACCGGAACGCAGCTGAGGGAGCAGGCTCTCCGCATACGGGGTGGCGGCGACGGTGAGGTACTCAATGGTCATCCGGTGGGCCCAGGTGGTGAACGCCGAGCTCATGCACCGTTCCGAGAGGCTCGAGATGACCGCGGCCATCGCTTCCAGCTCACCGTGGTGGTTGCGGGGGGCGCCCAGGTCCAGCAGCCCCTCTCCGGCCAGAGCGCTGAGCACCGGACGTGCGTCACGTTCACCGCGATCAAGTGCGTCGGCCTGGCCTGCGATCTCCTCGCAGAGCTGCTCGGAAAGCATGCCGAGGGAACGGTTCGCCTGCGCTATGGGCTGCACTTGCTGATCAGTAGTCATCTGGGTTCCTCCGGTCGTGGGTGGGGACTTCGCGTGGCGGACACTCGGCTGACGGCCGCGTTCACCAGTGGTAGTCGAGGAATTTTCCGTCCAGGGTGACGACGACCCGGTCACCCGCGGGGTCGGAGCGTCGCTCGACCTCGAGATTGAAATTGATGGCGCTCATGATTCCGTCACCGAACTTCTCGTGGATCAGTTCCTTGAGCGCCGGCCCGTACACCATCAAAGCTTCGTAAAAGCGGTAGATGGTCGGGTCCGTGGGAATTATCTGTTCGCCTGGTCCACGGTAGGGCTGCATCTGCAGCGCTTCCACGACCTCATTGTCCAAACCAAGCAGAGCCCCAACGGCCACCGCATCGCCCCTGGTCATCGGGTGTTGCCCGAGGAGTGCCGCGGTCGTCCACACGGCAGGCTTGCCGATCTGCTCCGCGATGTGCTCCCAGGTCACTCCCGCGCGGACACGCGCGACGGCAACGATTTTTGCGGCTTCTTCCTTGCTTACCATCGGGTCCATTGTGGTCCTCCCCGGAATATTCAGAGAAAAGATGAATTCGACCGTTCGGTCGGCCAGCGACGTTATACGTTACCGTCGAGTTGTTTCGGGCGTATGAACGCCCATTTCATCCAGGTAGTTGGTCGTTATAGTGGTCGATCCCACATGCTTATGCGGTTTCATTCGGCGACCCGCACGGTATTTCCCATCGCCATGAGAAGATTCCTACGAGAGGATTCAACAGCGTCCAATTTCCTGTATGGGGCCGTCGAATATCGACGGCCCCATACAGAAAGGCAGGGGTGCCCCGGTCAGCCGATGGTCAGTGTCGAACTCATCTGGACGGGGCGAGCGAACGTGTTGACCACCGGAGACCACACCATCGCGTTCTCCTTGATTTCCTGGAGTGTGGCCTCACTGGCGTCGCCCGCGAGCGTGATGGCGCAGCGAACGGCAGTGAATCCCGGCACCTTGCCCTCTGGGGTGTCTCCGACACCCCAGACCGCGGAGATGTCGATGTCGCCCTCCATGGCGACCTCGATCTTGCTCAGCGTGACGCCTCGGGACGTCGCGTTGGCGAGCAGCCCCACGGAGACGCAGGAACCGAGTGCAGCCAGTGCCATCTCGGAGGGGTTGGGTGCGGCGTCGTCACCGAGAAGGTGGCAGGGCTCCGACACGAGGACCGGCTCCAGGGTGCGGATCTGGGTGAAGTTGCGGAAACCCCCCTCGCAAGTCGTCGTGGCCTTGAGTGTCTTGTGTCCCACCGAAGGGTCCGCCTTGGCACTCTCCGACAGCCGCGCCAAGCCCTCCGTGTCGATCCCGGCGAGAGCATTGATGGTGTCAGACATCGTGGGTCCTTCCGTGTGGCCGACGAGCACGTCGGCGCGGGCAGCGCCTGGGGCGCGTTCCCGAATTTGGATGAGCACAGCGGTAGTTCTCGGTACCTGTCCTGCCGTTACACGGATCCGCGAAAAAAGTTTGCAGACTTTCCGATTTACATGCTTGACACATAAGAGGCACTTCAGAGAAACATTTCCGGCACGGATGGCGTCAGCCGGCCGGTGACGGCGGGCCGGCTCCCGGACCAGCCTTGGTGTACGGCGGTGCGGGCGCCGCAAGCCCGACACGGCTCGGCCGGACACCGACAATGCCTTCGGGCGCGGTGGCTCAGGCGTTGCGGGTCGCGGCGACGCCGGTATGCCGTTTTTCCATGGTGGCGATCAGCCAGAACGGACCCGCCACGAAAACCGTGCCGCCGACCAGGTTGCCGAGCGTCGCCCAGAGGAGGTTGCGCAGCAGCCCGTGGTCACCCATACCCCAGGAAAGGCTGGTGGCGACGTCCGGGAGGGCGCCGGACGGGTGGGCGAACTCGAGCAGAAGAGGAAAGCTGATGAACCCCACGTTGGCGATGACGTGCTGGGTCATGCCGATGACGAAGGCGAACGGGCCGTAGAAAGCGAATGACATACGGGCAATGTCCGTCCGCGCTTTGAAGAACATGAACATGGCCGTCTGCAGGAACCAGGTGCAGATTAGCGCGAGCAGGAACGTCGAGAAATTGGACGTCCCGCTCTTGGCCAAACCAACCGTGTATGCATGCGAAAGGAACGGAACCGACGTGTAGGGGCCACCGGCACCGGCAGCGATACCAACGAAGACGAATGCGCCAATGATGTTTCCGGTCCAGCCCAAGCACATGAAGCGAAGATACTGCAGCGGAGTCATGCGGCGTTCCAAGATCGCGACGAGGCCCGCCGCCATATCTGCGGTGATCAGCGACATGGAGGACACCAGGATGAGGACGAACGAGAATCCGAAGGCCAGGCCCATGAGCAAGTTCGCCAGACCCGGTGTCTGGATGCCTGTGCTCACCGACAGTGCGAGAAGCACTCCGAAAGCCACCATGGCACCGCCGACGAGCGATCGCAGAAAATGGGCGACCGGCGCCGGCACCTTCTCCATGGCAACATCCGCGGCACGGTGAAGCGCGACGCTCAAAGGGTGCGGCTCGAACGGGTCGAGGAGCGCCGGAGACCCATCACCCGAGCTGATGAGCCGGGCCTGCTTCTGAGTTGCAGCAACCGTGTTCGTCATGAGTCTCCTTTGGTCGACGCGACGAGCGATGTGGGTACTCGTTCCGCGCACGCGGATGATCTACGAGAAGCGACTAGCCATCGATTCGCACACGTAGTTCGCCCCGAACGGCTCGGCGTTACGCGTCAATCGGCGTCCAGATCGCCCGAGCCCAAGTCTTAACACCAGAGCAATGCCCGGCAATGCAAACGAAATTCGGCGCCCAGTGTCGGAAACAATTCGTTTACACGACGTCTTTCCGCTCCAACCTGAGGCGAGGTCAACGGCGACGAGATCACCACCATGGCTTCGGCGAAGCGAGTAGTACCGGTTAGTACTCCAGCCGTAGATCGTGATCTTCATGTCTGGGTTGCGGCTTGTCGTCGGTAATGGCTGGTCTGTGATCGTGCCTGGTGGCGGCGTCGCCAGTCGGACCAGCCAAGCCGGTGGGCCAGGCCGTGGAGAGGTCGGACGGCGACGGTGAGGAACAAGCGCTGGATCTCGTTGCAGGTCAACGGGATGAGGCCGTCCGGTGCAGGGTGGCGTGCGTGTTCGTCGGCGCGAACCACGGCGAGGAAGGCGTGGGCGAGCATTGCCAGGGTGACCCAACGGCTCCAGGAGGGGTAATGGCGGACCTGGTGCTCGTCGAGCCCGGCCAGCCGTTTCTCGGTCTGGAAGGTCTCTTCCACACGCCACCTGGAGCCGGCGACCTTGACCAGGGTGCTCAGCGGTACGGAATCGACGGAATGGCAGAGATAGTAGGCGAGTTCACCGGTGGTTCGGTTGCGGCGGATCAGCAGCTGGCGGTTGCCCGGCGCCGGATCGGCGAGATCGACGACGGCCCAGTCGTAGAAGCGGTGGCCCTTCGCGCCGCGTCCGGCGGACAGCTTCTGCCAGGCTCTCTCGGGCAGCTTGGCCGCCAGGGTGTCGGCGCGGAACTTGCCTGCCCCGGTGGTCACGTCGGTCGAACAGGCCACCGCGAGCACATAGCCCATGCCGCGTTCCTCCAGAGCGGACCGCAGTTTCGGGTTGCCGCCGTAAACCTCGTCGCCGGTCACCCAGCCGACCCGGTGTCCGGCGTCCAGGAACCGTTCGATCATCGCGGTGGCCAGCTGAGGCTTGGTCGCGAAGATCGTGTCCTCGCCGAGTCCCGCTGTCCGGCAGCGATCGGGGTCGGAGGTCCAGGAGCGCGGGATGTACAACTCCCGGTCCACCGCCGCGTGGCCGCGGGCGCCGGCGTAGACGAGATAGACGGCGACCTGCGAGTTCTCGATCCGCCCCGCGGTTCCGGTGTACTGGCGCTGGACCCCGACGGTGTGGACCCCCTTCTTCACGTCGCCGGTCTCATCCACGACCAGTACCGCAGCATCGTCGTGGAGATGCTCGACGACGTACTCACGGACATCGTCACGGACCGCATCCGCGTCCCAAGAGGCCCGGCACAACAGATGCTGCATGCCGTGCGGGTTCGCCTCCCCGGCCCACTCCGCGATCGTCCAGCAGTTCTTACGCGGTAAGTCCGACAGCAGTCCCAGCACCAACCGTCGGGCCCGAAGCCGGGGCTCAACCCGCGCGAACCGGCCCGCGATACGACCCATGACCGCCTCGAACGACTCCCGCCAACGGCCGGGATCTATGCTGTGGCCTGCGGCCACCGTCTCTTCGTAAGTCCACACAACTCACGATGATCAGCGGTGGCCGCCCCCGTTCCCGGACCGGCCCCCACCAGAAAGATCACCATCTACAGCTTGCCGCACACGGAGTGTGCGGAGTACTAGCGTGCGAACGGCTCGTTCGCTCCCTCACCCGTCAGCACCTTCCGCAGCACCTCGGCGAACTCCATCGGCTGCACGAGGAAGCCGCCGTGGTCGCCGGGGAACTCGACCGGCGGCGTGCCGAGCAGCTTGGCCAGCGCCGTGGAGGTCAGGTACGTGTCCAGGCCGCCCGAGGCGACTCCGATGCCGACGACGACACGGGTCCGGCCGGCCGTCAATGCGGCGACGTCGGGCAGGTAGCGGGTGGTGCCCCGCAGCTCATGGCCGAAGAAGCGGGCGCTGTTGGCGAGGTCCTGCAGCGAGGGCTCCTTTGGCGGCGGAGCGGGGGTACCGTCGTCGCCGTCATCGAATCCGGCGCTGGCCATGAACTTCTTCCACGCCGCCTCCACGCCCTCCCTGTGGAAGGTCTCGATCATGTCGTCGACCTCGGTGCGCCGCTCGGGGGCGTCGGAGAGCAGCTCTAGCAGGGGAGGCTCGTGAGCGACGAGCGTCCGCACCCGCCCGGGATGCCGCGCGACCAGCGCGAGCCCCGTCACCGCGCCGCCGCTGCTGCCGAACACGTCGGCGGACTCGGCTCCGAGGGTGTCCATGAGGGCGGCGACGTCGTCCGCCCGCAGCTCGGGGGTGGAGTCCTGCTCGGGGTCGTCGAGGGGGCTGCCCGAGATGCCCCGTGGGTCGTGGGTGACGACGGTATGGTCACTTGCGAGCGCGTCGGCCAGCGGTGCGAAGTCCGCGGCGGCCATCGGCGCTCCCATGACCAGCAGCAGCGGCCCCGCGCCGCGGACCTCGTAGTGCAGGCGCCCGCCCGGGACTTCGAGGGCGTGGGTGGTGGTCATAGCTGGTCGTCCTTACCTCGAGAGGCCGTCCGCGTTCGCGGCGACGGGGGTAGGACTCCGGCCGGCGAGGAAACTCATCGCCCGCCTGCTCAACTCCTGACCACCACACCGGCTCGACGCCTCGCCTACGGGCTCGACTGGACTCGCTGGCGACGACGCCACCAACACCGCCACCTCGCCCGCACCAGCCACTACCACCGCCGACCAGCAACATGATCACGATCTACAGCTGGAGTATTAGCCTCACGGCGGTGCGGGGCGCAAGCAGGGGTCGATGGGAGCGTCTTGGGATCAGACAGGCGCAAAGGAAGCGAAACAGACGCGTTCCAGCAGGGAGACGGAGAAAGCGCTCTTTATGTACGGCGGCACCGACGCCAAGGACCGCCGAGCTTCCGAATGGGGCATCGAGTGATGTACAGGCTCTCGGTGCTCAACCAGAGGGTGGCAGAGCAAGAGCAGGCAGACTCCCGCTCCGACCAAGGTCGGGTCGGTAGCTGTGGGCCGTGGGATACGCGCAGGGCGGCGGCCTGACCGACGCCGGGAGAGCCGCGCGGGAGCGGATCCGGCTGGAGGCTTGCGGGTCCGGGAGCGGCATCTCGGGCAACATTGTCGCGGCCACGCTCATCGGGGGCATGTCTGGACGTGGTCACGCGGTGCTCGAAGTGTTCCGTACGCCGCCGACGCTGGACGACGCCCTGGCGGCCGAGGGCCGGTGAACTCCCGGGTGGGTCCCCGGCCCGGCCGAGGAGCCTCCCCCAGAGCCTTCGGCCTGGGAGGTGCCCCCCGGTGGTTCAGGCCTTGTTCAGCCCTTGTTGAGCGAGCCCCAGAACTCCTCGAACGTCAACTGACCGTCGCCGTTCGTGTCCTTGGTCTTGATCACTGCCTCGGCGACCGTCTCGGTGACATTGAAGTCCCCCAGCTGCGCCATCACGCTCTTGTACTCCGCCGCCGTGATCAGGCCGTCGCCGTTCACGTCGTACCGCTCGAACGCCCGGCGCGCCTCTTCGATGTCCGCCACTGCTTCCGCCCCTTCTTGGTGCATTACTGACGGAGGTCAGATTAACGGCCTGGTGGAGACTTAGGACGAGGAGGTACGCGGGATGAGCGAAGCTTTGGCGAGGATTCTGGCAGCCGCGGCGGCCGGGGAGTTCCCGCCACCGGACGGTTCCACAACCGTGATCGGGCAGCCGAACGCGCGCGACGCGGGCGTGGTGGCGTTCACCGCGCACTCGGTGATCTTCACGGACGAGGATCCCGAGTGGGTACGGGCGGAGCTCGCCGCGACCGATTCCGACCGGCTTGCCGCCGCGATGAACCCGGCGTTCCTGGCCGCCATGCTGGCCCGCACCGGCCGCTCGATGAACACCATCGACATGCTGACGGTCGCCGGGGCGCTGCCGGGCAGGCCCGATCTCGAGCTGCGCGAGATCGAGGACCCGGACCACCCGCGGGTGGCGCGGGCCCTGAAGTTCCGTGACGGCGTACGGGTCTGGGCCGCCGACGGCGGAGTGGTGGTGCTCGGCCGGGGCGTGGCCGGCCGCTGGGAGACCGCGATCGAGGTGGACGAGCGGGCGCGCGGCCTCGGCCTGGGCGTGGCGCTCGCGCTGGCGGCCCGCCATCTGGTGCCGGACTCCGTCGTGTGGGCCCAGCAGTCGCCGGGGAACGCCCGCAGCGTGCGGACTTTCCAGGCCGCGGGCTTCAAACCGGTGGGCTCCGAGGCGCTGTTCGTGGCGGGCTGAACAGGCGACAGAACGGGCTTCAACTACCTTTTCCGTAGGACGGAAGATCATCCCGCCCTACGGATATGCCCCGGGCTCGGACTGGCCGTCCGGACCGGGGCGCATGTGCACGCGCCTTACCGGAAGACACCCGTGTGGCCGAGCGAGTAGCGGCCGGGCTGCGGGTAGACCGCGAGTCCGTGCGGGCCGCTGCCCACCGCGATACGGGCCAGCTGCTTGCCGGTGGT
The DNA here is from genome assembly GCF_053599675.1 of Streptomyces sp. NPDC000880. Taxonomy (NCBI): domain Bacteria; kingdom Bacillati; phylum Actinomycetota; class Actinomycetes; order Kitasatosporales; family Streptomycetaceae; genus Streptomyces; species Streptomyces sp. NPDC000880. Next base: position 23,395 of record NZ_JBSFMS010000039.1, read on the forward strand.
GGTGTCGATCGCGTACACCTCGGAGTCGTAACGCCCGGACAGCCACAGCACCTTGCCGTCCGCCGAGACGCCGCCCATGTCGGGGCTGCCGCCGTCGGGCAGCCACCATTTCTTGGTGAGCTTGTTCTGCTTGAAGTCGAAGACCGAGATGGAGCCCTCGCCACGGTTGGGGACGTACATCTCCTTGGAGTCACGGCTGATGTAGAGGCCGTGGCAGCCCTTGCCGGTGGGCAGCAGCTGGGGCGTCAGGAAGCTGTCGCCGTCGAGCACCCACATGCCGTGCGCCATCATGTCGGCGATGTAGAAGGTCCTGCCGTCCGGGGAAAGCTTCACATCCTGCGGCATCGCGCCGTGGAAGGGCAGCTTCTGCCGGCCGATGACTTCCATCTTCTCCGTGTCGACCTTCAGCAGCTCGCCGGAGAACTCGCAGGAGACGACGAAGTACCTGCCGTCGGCGGAGAAGTCCGCGTGGTTGACGCCGTAGCAGGAGACCGGGGTCGTCTTGACCTGTTTCATGGTGTGCGGGTCACGGAAGACGAGTTCGCGGTCAAGGGAAGCCATCACGATGGCGTACTTGCCGTTGGGCGTGAAGTAGAGGTTGTACGGGTCGTGCACCTCGACCGCCTTGCCCGCGACTCCGGTGGCCGGGTCGATCGGGGTGAGCGTGTGGCCGCGGTTGTTGTTGACCCAGAGCGTCTTCATGTCCCAGGACGGGACGACGTGCTGCGGCTGGACACCGACCGGGATCGTCCTGATGACCTTGTACGAGGTGGGGTCGATGACCGAGACAGTGTTGGAGTTGGTGTTGGGGACGTACACCCGGGACGGGAAACCCTTGACCGCCGGCGAGAGCTTGCCCGGCCGGTTGGCGGAGTAGATGTCCTTCGGGTCGAGCACCGGCGGCATGCCGGGCAGTCCGGCCGGGGCGACAGCCTTGTTGGGCTTGGCGGCGGCCCTGGTGTGGCGCACCTCCGCCTCGTCGCCGTGTGAGCTGCAGCCCACGAACAGGACGAGCAGGGCGAGCAGCGCCCCGGCGAGCAGCGCGGTGGTTCTCTTGGTGAGGGGAATGATCGGGTGCATCAGGTCAGCAGCTCCGTGGTCGTCACCGCGCGCAGTCGGCGGCGGTCGAGGTCGTCGAGGAGGCCGGGCAGTGCGGCGACGGTGTCCGCATAGCCGAAGTGCAGGCTCACCACAGACCCGCGCTGGATCTGCCGGGTGACGTTGCGGGTGACGGCCGTGGCGCCGGGCGAGGTGAAGTCGAGGGAGTCGACGTCGTACGAGAGGACGTGCGGGTAGCCGGCCCGGTGGGCGAGTTTCGCGACGAGGGGGGTGGCGTACTGCGTACGGGAGGGTCGGAACCAGCTGCCGATGGAGCCGGTGAGCCGGCGCAGCCGCTCGGCGCAGTTGGTGATCTCGGCGTACGCCTCGGTCTCGGACATCGATGAGATGCCCAGATGGCGCTGGGTGTGGTTGCCGAGGTCGTGGCCGCCGTCGAGGATCCGGCGGGCGAGCTCGGGATGTTGGTCGAGCCAGTCGCCGACGACGAGCACAGTGATGCGGGCGCCGGCCCGCTCGGCCTCGGCAAGCACGGCCTTGGCGGTGGCCGGGTCGCCCTGGCCGTGGAAGGTGAGGGCCACGCTGTCGCGGTCGCGTGGGCCGTGCGCGATCTCGGCGGGCTGCCCGGGGAACCGGCGGGGGGCGGGTGCGGGACGGGGACCGCGGGACGGCGGGGCAGGCGCGGCGGGCGGCATCGGGGCGGGACCGCCGTCGGTACAGCCTGTGGCGAGGGCGCCCGCGGCGGCGGCCCCCACTCCTGCGCGCAGTGCGCTGCGGCGGTCGATCGAGCTCACGGGAAAGCACAGTAAGGGCGAATCAGACAAAAGATAACGATTGACCCGGGCCAGGTCGTCGTAAGCTGCCGTGGATACACCCCCACAATCCACGGCGCTCCACAGAAGCCCCCGCTCAGGGGGCTTCCGTGTGCCCGGGTCACGCTGCCCGGGTCACGCTGCCCGGGTCACGCTGCCCGGGTCACGCTGCCCGGGTCGCTGTATCCGGGTCGCTGGATCCGGGTGGGCGTCAGCGGTCGGAGACCCGCATCTCGAACCAGGTGGTCTTGCCGCGCGGCAGCAGATCCACGCCCCACCGGTCGGAGAGCTTGTCTACGAGGAAGAGCCCGCGGCCGCTGATGTCCATCTCCTGGACCGGCATCAGACAGGGCAGACCGCGCGAAGGATCGCGGACCTCGATCCTGATCCAGCCGCGGCGGCGCAGCATCCGCAGCCCGAAGACCCGCGCCCCGGTGTGCCGTACGGCGTTACCGACGAGCTCCGAGACCAGTAACACCGCGTGCTCGGCGGTCTGCGAGGGGAGGGCCCACTGGCGGAGCACCACGCACTGGGTCAGCCGGCGCGCGGTGGCGGCGGACTCGGGGCGGGAGGGCAGCTTGATTTCCTCGTCCGTGGGACTGCCGAACAACTCCAGTGCTCTGAGAGCCTGTTCGTCCTCGACGGCAGGCAACCATCGCGCCGCGGCAGCGCTGCCGCGCTGCTGCGGTTGTTCCACACCTTCGAGGCCCGCCATGCCCCCATCATGGCCGCAACGAGCGAATTCCGGGGCCGTTCCGGCGGAATGGGGCCCCCGAATCGGCTACTCCGGGATATCGGATGGCATATGAACCGTGGCCGCATGCAGGCTCTCACGCCCATCCTGAGCTGCCCTGATCGCCTTGCTTGCGAATGATCGAAGCGCAGCGGGCCGATGCGTCTTGAGGCTGCCATAAGACCCGGCTAAGCCGCACACAGAGTTGACACGGACAGCCCATGTGTCCAATTTACCTGAGTTCAGAGGAACTTGGCCTTGCCCGGGCCCTCTTCCACAAAGCTGCGCATCCCGCGCTCGCGGTCCTCTGTCGCGAACAGGCCCGCGAACCAGTTGCGTTCAATGGCGAGGCCCGTCTCGATGTCCGTCTCAAGACCCGCGTCGATGGACTCCTTGGCGGCGCGCAACGCCAGCGCGGGCCCCTGGGCGAGCCTCGCGGCCCACGCGCGGGCCTGCTCGTACACCTCGGCGGCCGGTACGACACGGTCCACCAGCCCCAGTTCGAGCGCCTCGTCCGCCTTCACCATGCGGCCGGTGAAAATCAGGTCCTTGGCCTTGGACGGGCCGATCAACCGCGACAGCCGCTGGGTGCCGCCGGCGCCGGGGATCAGACCCAGCAGGATCTCCGGCTGACCGAGCTTGGCGTTGTCCGCGGCGATCCGGAAGTCGGCGCAGAGCGCCAGTTCGCAGCCACCGCCGAGCGCATAGCCGGTGACGGCCGCGACGACTGGCTTGGGGATGCGGGCGACGGCGGTGAAGGACTCCTGGAGCGCCCGGGACCGCACGACCATCGCCGTGTGGTCCATCGCCTGCATCTCCTTGATGTCCGCGCCGGCCGCGAACACCTTCTCGCCGCCGTACAGGATCACGGCCCGTACGTCGTCCCGGCGGGCCGCCTCATCGGCGAGCTCGCGCAGCCGGTCCTGGACGGCGATGTCCAGCGCGTTCATCGGCGGGCGGTCGAGACGGATGGTGCCTACGCCTTCGGAGACCTCAAGGTTGACTGTCATGGACCGAGGTTAGCCCGCGTTAACGACCACGGACCCGGTGCTCTCCGTCACAGCACCAGGTCCGTTCTCGTCGTACAGGAGCTACTTGGTCCACTCGGCCCAGGACATGTTCCAGCCGTTCAGGCCGTTCTCCGGGGATATCTCCTTGTCCTTGGAGTTCTTCACGATCACCACGTCGCCGATGATCGAGCGGTCGAAGAACCAGGCCGCCGGAGTAGAGCTGTCACCGGCGCCGCGGGCGTCGCGCAGGCCCACGCAGCCGTGGCTGACATTCGCCGATCCGAAGGTCCCGGACGAGGCCCAGTAGTTGCCGTGGATGAAGGTGCCCGAGTTGGACAGGCGCATCGCGTGCGGCACGTCCTTGATGTCGTACTCACCGCCGAAGCCGACGGTGGCGCCGTTCATCCGGGTCACCTTGTACTTCTCGCTGATGACCATCCGGCCGTTGTACGTCGTGGTCGACGGCGCGCCCGCGGTGATCGGGACGTCCTTGATCTGCTTGCCGTCGCGTACGACCTTCATCCGGTGGGCCTTGGCGTCCACGGTGGAGACCTGGCTGCGGCCGATGGTGAACTTCACCGTCTTGGACTGCTTGCCGTACACGCCCGGGCGCCCCTCGACGCCGTCCAGGTTCAGCTTCACGGTCACCTTGGTGCCCGCGGCCCAGTACTTCTCGGGGCGGAAGTCGAGCCGGTCGTTGCCGAACCAGTGGCCCTCGACCGGCACCGACGGCTCGGCCGTCACCTTGATGGCCCTCTCGACGGCGCCGGGGTCGGTGATGCCACGGGTGAAGTTGATCGAGACCGGCATGCCGACGCCGACCGTCGAACCGTCCTCGGGGGTGTAGTGCCCGATGAAGGTGTTCTTCGGGACGAGCGTGGTGAAGCTGGTGTCCTTCGCCGACTCACGGCCGTCCGCGTCCTTGGCGACGGCGTGCACCTTGTACTTGGTGGAGCCGGCCAGATGCTGCAGCGGCTGCCAACTGGCGCCGTCCGCGGCGAGCTTGCCCTCGACCGGGGCGCCCTTGTCGTCCTGGACCGTGACCGTGGTCAGCTTGCCCTTGGCCGCGGTGACCTTCAGCGCGCCGCTGGTGGCGACCGCGCCGGCGCCGTCCTTGGGCGCTATGGTCACCACCGCCTGGGAGGCCGCGTTCCCGACCTTCCCGCCGTCCTTCTTGCCCTTGCCGCCGCTGTCCTTGTGGGAGTCCCCGCCCCCGCAGGCCGTGACCAGCACCAGCAATGCCCCCAGCACCAGAGCCCGCAGCGGGGCGCCCCCACGCCCGCGTCCCGCCCCGGCCGACGCCCCCGATATCGGCTGCCCGTTCAAAATGGTTTCTCCCCTCGCACGGCCTGGCCACGCCAAAGCCCGCACCCCCGCGCGCCTCACGCACGCACGGCGATAGATAATCACACCGTGGGTAGTTGATCCTGCCCACGAATGTCACCGTTCAGTCCCAACTTGTCCGGTGGGCTCATCTGAAACGGTGCGGGCCTTGCAGGTCAGCGGGGGTCAGCTCAGCGCGGAACCGGCCTTCCAGGTCTTCCAGTCCAGGTTCCAGCCGCCGAGGCCGTTGCTGGGGTCGACCTTCTTGTCACGCGAGTTGAAGACCTCGACCACATCGCCGATCAGCGTCCGGTCGAAGAACCAGCCGGCCGGGGTGTCCCCGCTGCCGCCCTTCACATCACGCAGTCCGACACAGCCGTGGGAGACGTTCGCCGAGCCGAACGTCTCCGGCGCGGCCCAGTAGTTGCCGTGCAGGAAGGTGCCAGAGGTGGTCAGCCGCAGCGCGTGCGGCACATCCTTGATGTCGTACTCGCCCTTGCCGTCCCGCTTCGTGAAGCCGACCGTCGCACCGTCCATCCGGGTCACGTCGAACATCTCCGTGACCACCATCTTTCCGTTGTACGTCGTCGACTTGGGCGCTCCCGCCGTGATCGGCACGGTCGCCAGAATCTCGCCGTCGCGCCGTACCTCCATGGTGTGCGCCGCCGCGTCGACGAGCGAGACCTGCGAACGGCCGATGGTGAAGGCGAGGGTCTTCTGCTGGATGCCGTACACCCCCGGCGCGGCCTCGACGTCGCGCAGCCGCAGCTCGACGGTGACCTTGGTGCCCGGCCTCCAGTAGTCGCGCGGACGGAAGTCGAGGCGCTCCTTGCCGAACCAGTGGCCCGCGATCTCGACCGGCGGATCCGAGCTGATGCGGATGGCGCGCTCGACGGACGCGCGGTTCTCGATCTCCCGGTTGAAGTCGAAGGAGACGATCATGCCGGTGCCGACGGTCGAGCGGTTCTCCGGCTTGAAGTAGCCGATGAAGCGACGCTCGGGGACCTGCGTGGTGAAGGTCGTGTGGCGCGCCGAGCGGCGGCCGTGCCCGTCCAGCGCGACCACGTCGACGCTGTACTTGGCGGCCAGGTCGAGGCGGGTGCCCGCGGCCGGCTTCCAGCTCAGGCCGTCCTCGGAGATCGCGCCGTGGACCTCGGTGGGCTGAGCGTCCTCGACCTGCGTCACCTTGACCCGCTCGAGCCGCCCGCTGGGCAGCCGCACCTCGAGGGGGCCTTCGGGGCCGACCCCCTTCGCGCCGTCCTCGGGGACAACTCGGATCGTGTCCTCGACCGACCGGGGCTTGCTGCCGATGTCCAGCTTCTCGCTGGTGCAGCCGGTCAGCCCGGCCATGAGTCCTGCCCATGTCAGGGCGACGGCCATGCCCTGCCCTGCCCGCTTCATTACGTGTCTCACGTACCGCCCAACGACCACCCCCCTCCAGGGGAAACGTGAGAGCAGGGCCATGTTGGGACAAGAGCAGCGCGGGCAGAACAGGTGGGAGGACCACGCGTGGGCTGCCGCGGCCGGGACGCCGTGAGCAGCCGCACTTCCCAGAGCCCTCCGGGCATGGGAAGTACCCCCAGCGGGGCCCGACGAGCCGCGGGAGGCCGGCAGGTGTCGAGCGCAGCCGAGCAGGAGACAGTGCAGGAGGGGGTGCGGGGCGACCTGCCCGGCACCCTTCCGGCGGCCGGGGCGGGCGGCCGCCACCGGGAGCCCGGAGCCCGCAGGCCATCGGTGTGGCCGGGGGCGCCGACGCCGCTCGGTGCCCGTTTCCGGGTCGGTCCGGACGGGGTGGCGGGGACCAACTTCGCGCTCTGGGCGGGCGGTGCGGAGGCGGTCGAGCTGTGTCTCTTCGACGACGGGGGCGATTCGGCCACGGAGACACGGCTGCCGCTGACCGAGCTGACGCATGAGATCTGGCACGGCTTCGTGCCCGGGATCGAGCCGGGTCAGCGGTACGGCTACCGGGTGCACGGCCGCTGGGACCCGTGGACGGGCGCCCGCTGGAATCCGGCGAAGCTGCTGCTCGATCCGTACGCACGCGCGGTGGACGGGGACTTCGACCTGCCAGCGGAGGTGTACGGACACGTACGGGACTGGCCGCAGCAGCATGTCGCGGACACCGTGCGCGACGACCGGGACTCGGCGCTCCATGTGCCCAAGGGCGTCGTCGTCCACGATGACGCCCCCGACGACGAATGGATGGACGACCGCAGGCCCAAGACGCCGTGGGCGGACTCGGTCATCTACGAACTGCATGTGCGTGGCTTCACCAAGCTCCATCCGGGGATCCCCGAAGAGCTGCGGGGCACCTACGCGGGGCTCGCGCACCCGGCGGCGATCGAGCATCTGGTGCGGCTCGGGGTGACGGCGGTCGAGCTGCTGCCGGTGCACCAGTACGCGCACGAGGACCATCTGCTGAAGCGGGGGCTGCGCAACTACTGGGGCTACAACTCCGTCGGTTACTTCGCGCCGCATGCCGGATACTCGGCGAGCGGGACGCGGGGGGAGCAGGTCGGCGAGTTCAAACGGATGGTGCGCGCACTGCACGCCGCAGGCATCGAGGTCATCCTCGATGTGGTCTACAACCACACCGCGGAAGCGGGTGAGCTGGGCCCGACGCTGTCGCTGCGCGGGATCGACAACCGCGGCTACTACCGCCTCCAGTCGGACGCCCGGACGTACGCCGACTACACCGGGTGCGGCAATACGTTGCATGTGGTGCAGCCACATGTGCTCCGGCTGATCACCGATTCGCTGCGCTACTGGGTGACCGAGATGGGCGTCGACGGCTTCCGCTTCGACCTGGCCGCGGCGCTGGCGCGCTCCATGCACGACGTCGACATGCTCTCCCCCTTCCTCGCGGTGATCGCCCAGGACCCGGTGCTGCGGCGGGTCAAGCTGATCGCCGAGCCGTGGGACGTCGGCAACGGCGGCTACCAGGTGGGCGCGTTCCCGCCGCTGTGGACGGAGTGGAACGACCGGTACCGCGACGCCGTACGGGACTTCTGGCGCGGCGCGCTGCCCGACGTACGAGATCTGGGATATCGGCTCTCCGGGTCCAGCGACCTGTACGCGTGGGGCGGGCGGCGGCCGTACGCCTCCATCAACTTCGTCACCGCGCACGACGGGTTCACCCTGCGGGACCTGGTCAGTTACGAGCAGAAGCACAACGAGGCCAACGGGGAGGGCAACCGGGACGGCACGAACGACAACCGGTCCTGGAACTGCGGCGCGGAGGGCGAGACCGACGATCCGCGCATCAACGCGCTGCGGCGTCGGCAGCTGCGGAATCTGCTGACCACCCTGCTGGTGTCCACGGGTGTGCCGATGTTGGTCGCGGGCGACGAGATGGGCCGTACGCAGGGCGGCAGCAACAACGCCTACTGCCAGGACAACGAGGTCAGCTGGCTGGACTGGTCGCTGCTCGAGGCACCGGGATCGCGGGGCCTGCTGGAGCTGACCACCCGACTGCTGGCCCTGCGCAACACCCACCCGGTGCTGCGCCGCCGCGCGTTCTTCTCGGGCCGAGCCCGGGCGGCGGACGGACTGCGCGACCTCGCCTGGTTCACCCCGCACGGCACGGAGATGACGGAACGGGACTGGTACGCCCCGGCGTCGACGCTGGCGCTCTATCTCTCGGGCCGCGACATACCGGGACGTGACGCGCGTGGAGCGGAGGTGACGGACGACAGCTTCCTGACTGTCCTGCACGGGGCGGACCGGCCGACGAGCTTCCAGCTGCCGGGCCCGCCGTGGGCGCAGTCGTACGAGCTGGTGGTCGACACCTCGCGGGAGGACCAGGAGACGGCGCCGGGGACGGTGCACGCGGGCGGGGAGACGGTGACGGTGCCGGCGAGGTCGATGCTGCTGCTGCGGGTCACGGGGTAGAGCTGTCAGCGGCGGGCTCGGTGCTGCGGCTGCGGTGCAGCCAAAATCGGATGAGCGCTGTCAGTGGTCAACCGTAGGCTCACGCCTGATGCCCGAAACACATGCAGCTGCCAAGGACCGGTCCGCCGTACGTTCGCTGTTACGGCTGTGGCCGTATGTACGCCCCGTCCGAACTCGCTTGTTCAGTGCGGCATTTGTCGCCATCGTGGGCTCGTGTCTGGGCCTGGTCATCCCGCTCGTACTGAAGTGGATCGTCGACGGTCCGGTCGCCGAGCGGGACCCCGGCGGGGTCTGGCTCGGGGCGCTGGCCCTGCTGTTGCTGGGGTTCGCGGAGGCGTTGCTCTTCGGGCTCCGGCGGTGGCTGGTGGCCCGGCCGCTGGCGGGGGTGGAGGCGGCGATGCGGGCCGACCTCTACCGGCATCTGCAGCGGCTGCCGGTGGCCTTCCACGACCGGTGGGCGTCGGGCCAGTTGCTCTCGCGCGGCACGACGGATCTGATGCTCCTGCGGATGTTCCTGGCGTTCCCGCTGACCTTTCTGCTGGTCAACGGGGTGACGATTCTGGTCGGGTATGTGATTCTGCTGGGCCAGCAGTGGACGCTGGGTCTGGTGCTGCTCGCGCCGATCGTGCCGCTGGTGATTCTCTGCTCGCTGTTCGAGTCGCGGTACGCGGTCGTCGCGCGGCGGGCGCAGGACCAGGTCGGCGATCTGACGACGGTCGTCGAGGAGAGCGTGCTCGGCATCCGCATCGTCAAGGGCTTCGGACGCCACCGCAGCCAGGCGCTCGCCTTCCGCGAACTGTCGGAGCGGCTGCGCGGCACGGAGCTGGGCAAGGCGCGGCTGCTGGCGGGGATCTGGGCGCTGATCACGACGATCCCCGAGGTGGCGATCGGCGCGGCTCTGGTGCTCGGCACGGTCCAGGTCGCGGACGGCGGCCTGTCGACGGGCACGCTGGTGGCGTTCTTGGCGACGGCGCTGGCGCTGCGGTGGCCGGTGGAGTCGATCGGCTTTCTGCTGGCGATGAGTCAGGAGGCGGCGACGGCAACGGAACGGTACTTCGAGGTGATGGACGCGGCACCGGAGTCGGACGGGGTGCTTGTGGCCGAGGCGGCGGCCGGGGGTGAGGACGGGCTGCGGTTCGAGGCCGTCGAATTCCGCTACCCGGACGCGCCCACCGGCACACCGCCCGTGCTCGCCCGCATCGATCTGCGCGTGCGGCCCGGCGAGACCATGGCCCTCGTCGGCGGGACCGGCTCCGGGAAGACGACGCTCACCGCGCTCGTACCGCGGCTGCACGAAGTGAGTGCCGGGCGGATCACGCTGGACGGGGAGGACATCGCCGCGATGCCGCGGGAGCGGCTGCGACAGCTGGTGTCGGTGGCGTTCGAGGAGCCGACGCTCTTCTCGGCGAGCGTCGGCGAGAACGTCCTGATGGGCGCGGAGGGCGCGGGCGAGGGGGAGTTGGGCCGGGCCCTGGACATCGCGCAGGCCGGTTTCGTGCGTGCCCTGCCGTACGGCGCGGACACCCAGGTCGGCGAACAGGGCCTCAGCCTGTCCGGCGGCCAGCGCCAACGCCTCGCCCTGGCCCGGGCGGTGGTCGGCCGCCCGCGCTTCCTGGTACTCGACGACCCGCTGTCGGCGCTGGACGTCCACACGGAGGCCCTGGTGGAGGCGGCCCTGCGGAGGGTGCTGGAAGGCACGACGGCTCTGGTGGTGGCGCACCGCCCGTCGACGGTGATGCTGGCGGACCGGGTGGCGCTGCTGTCGGGCGGCCGGATCGCGGCGGTGGGCACCCATCGGGAACTGCTGCGTACGAATACGGAGTACGCCTGGCTGATGTCGGGGTCGGAGCCGCCGGACGGTGAGTGGGCGCGCGAGGCCGGACCCGAGGTGGGGGCCGGTGGGTCGACAGGCGCCGGGGCCGCCCGGGCTGCGTGGGCGGCAGCGGCGGCCGCCACCGAGGAGACCACCGCCGGGCGAGCGCACGGCCCGGACGGGGCCGACGGGGCGCTCGCTGGCCGGGGGCCCGGGGACGTGCCTTCCCATGGTGCGGCCCAACCACCCCCCGCCTCCTCGTCCGGCCACGCTGAAGGGAGTCCCCGATGACCACGACCACCACCTCGGCCGCCCCCGGTGGCGTCCAGGGCGGGGACGACCCCTTCGACCGGGATGCCCTGCCCGCGCCCCAAGGAGCGACCGGTGCGCTGCTGCGGTCTCTCCTCGCGGCCCGACGCGCACGCGTCGTCCGGGCCGCGCTCCTCCTGCTGCTCCAGCAGGCCGCCGTCCAGGCGGGGCCTCTCCTCGTCGCGTACGCCATCGACCGCGGCGCACCCGCCTTCCGGCGGCACGACTACGGTCCGCTCATCGCCGTCGCCGGCGGGTACGCCGTGTGCGCGCTCGGCGCCGGCCTGCTCCAGTACTCCTTCATCCGCACCTCCGCCCGCGTCAACCAGGACGTCCTCCTCGACCTGCGCGGCCGGATCTTCCGCCACGCCCAGGCCCTGAGCGTCGACTTCCACGAGCGCTACACCTCCGGCCGGTTGATCTCCCGCTCGACCACCGACGTGGAGTCCCTGCGGGAGCTGCTCAGCGAAGGGCTCCAGGAGCTGATCACGGTCGTCCTCGCCTTCGTCTACATCTCGGCCATGCTGCTCTGGCTGGACCTCCGAATCGGCGCACTCGCCGTGCTCTCGTTCGTACCGCTGTATCTGCTCGTACGCCGCTACCAGCGGCGCGCCAAGGCCGTCTACAGCATCCGCTCCACGGCGATCGCCGCCGTCATCGTGAAGTTCGCGGAGACGATGAACGGAATCCGGCCGGTGCGGGCCTTTCGCAGGGAGCACGCCAACAACGCGGAGTTCCGGGTCCTCAACCACCGGCATGAGCGCAGCAACGGCGACGTGCTGCTGGAGATGGCCCGCTATGTCGTCGGCTCGCGGCTCGTCGCCAATGTCGCCGTCGCGGGGATCGTGCTGTGGGGCGCGTACCGCGTCGCCTCCGGCACCCTCGCGCTCGGCGTGCTGGCCGCCGCCGTGCTGTATCTGCGGCGGCTGTACGACCCGATCGACCGGCTCGGTATGTTCCTCAACTCCTACCAGTCCGCGGCCGCCTCGCTCGAGAAGATCGCTGGTCTGCTGGCCCAGACGCCGTCCGTCCCGGAGGCGCGGGACCCCAAGGAGCTGCCCGCCCCGCACGGCGACCACCCGGGCCGCGAGGTCGTCTTCGAGGGCGTCCGCTTCGCCTACCGCACCGGCGGCGAGGTGCTGCCCCGCTTCGACCTGACTATCCCGGCCGGCCAGACGATCGCCGTCGTCGGCTCGACCGGCGCGGGCAAGTCCACGCTGGCCAAGCTGCTGGCCCGCTTCTACGACCCCACCGAGGGCCGGGTCCTCCTCGACGGCGTCGAGTTGCGCGAACTGGCCACGCCCGAACTGCGGCGCGGGGTCGTGATGGTGACGCAGGAGGCGTTCCTGTTCTCCGGGACGGTCGCGGAGAACATCGCGATCGGAAGGCCGGACGCTTCGCGTGCCGAGATCGAGCGTGCCGCGAAAGCGATCGGCGCGCACGATTTCATCAGCGGCCTGCCGGACGGCTACGACACCGACGTACGCAAACGGGGCGGCCGCATCTCGGCCGGCCAGCGCCAACTGGTCGCATTCGCTCGGGCCCTGCTCGCCGACCCGGCAGTGCTGATCCTCGACGAGGCGACGAGCTCGCTCGACATCCCGGGCGAACGGGCGGTGCAGCGTGCGATGGACACGGTGCTGCACGGGCGTACGGCTGTCGTGATCGCGCACCGGTTGTCGACGGTGGAGATCGCGGACCGGGTGCTGGTGATGGAACACGGGCAGATCGTGGAGGACGGGTCGCCGTCCGAACTCATCGGTGGGGAAGGGCGGTTCGCGGATCTGCACCGCGCGTGGCGGGACAGCCTGGTCTGACGTTTTCCAAACTGCCGGATCCGGGGCGGCCGCTCAGCCAAGGGCGCGGTCGAGGTTGAACGCGGCGCTGATCAGCGAGAGGTGGGTGAACGCCTGTGGGAAGTTGCCGAGCTGTTCGCCGGTCAGTCCGATTTCCTCGGCGTACAGGCCGACGTGGTTGGCGTAGGTAAGCATCTTCTCGAAGGCCAGCCGGGCCTCCTCCATCCGTCCGGCGCGGGCCAGCGCCTCGACGTACCAGAAGGAGCAGATCGAGAATGTGCCCTCGGCCCCCCGGAGGCCGTCCGGGCTGGCTTCGGAGTCGTAGCGGTAGACCAACGAGTCAGAGACCAGGTCGGCGGTGAGCGCGTCCAGGGTCGAGAGCCATTTGGGGTCGGTGGGTGAGATGAATTTGGCCATCGGCATCATCAGCACAGAGGCGTCGAGTACGTCGGCGTCGAGGTGCTGAACGAACGCCCCTCGTTCAGGGCTCCAGCCGCGTTGCATGATCTGCCGGTAGATCTCATCACGGCTCTGCCGCCACCGGCGGAGGTCCGCGGGCAGGCCGCGCCGGTTCGCCATCCGGATGGCCCGTTCTATCGCCACCCAGGACATCAGCCGCGAATACAGAAAGTTCCTGCGTCCCCCGCGCGTTTCCCACACGCCGTCGTCGGGCTGGTCCCAGTGGTCGCAGAGCCAGTCCACCAGTACACCGATCTCCTCCCACCGATCGCTGCTGATGGGTTGTCCCCACTTGTCGTACAGATACACGGAGTCGATGAGCGCTCCGTAGATGTCCAGCTGGAGCTGGCCGGTGGCGGCATTTCCCACCCGCACCGGGGCGGACCCCAGGTAGCCCTCGAGGTAGGGCAGCTCACGCTCGGGCAGCTCGCTGCGCCCGTCGATTCCGTACATGATCTGCAGCGGACCCGCGGGGCCGCTGCCACGCATGATGCCCCGCTCGGACAGGAAGCGCATGAACGCCTCGGCCTCTGAGGTGAAGCCCAGCCTGAGCATGGCGTAGACACAGAAGGCGGCGTCACGGACCCACACGAACCGGTAGTCCCAGTTGCGCTCGCCGCCGACCTGCTCGGGCAGGCTGGTCGTCGGGGCAGCCACGATCGCACCGGTCGGCGCGTAGGTGAGCAGCTTCAGCACGAGCGCGGAGCGGTGCACCATCTCCCGCCACCGTCCGTGGTAGCGCGAGCGGGCCAGCCAGTCGCGCCAGAACCTGACTGTCGTCTCGAACTGGTCCTCCGCCTCGGCCTCGGGACAGGCTCGCGGGATGACGTCATCACTGACCTGGTCAAGGGCGAACACCGCGGACTCGCCTTCGAGGAGCTTGAAGCGCGATCGCACGTCCAGGCCGTCGCATTCCAGTGGCGCGGTGGCGGTCAGCGCCAACGACAGGCTCTCGGACCGGAACCTTGCGATGTTGCCGTTGCCCTGCAGCTGCGCGGAATGCGGTTCGGCCCCGTAGCCGAAGCGGGGAGCCACCCGCGCCGTGAACGGAAGCGATCCCCGAACGCAGATCACCCGCCGGATCAGCCGGTGCCGGGCCGCCGCGCCCGAGTCGTCGTTGACCGGCATGAAGTCCTGGATCTCGGCCACCCCGTCGGAGGCGAAGAACCGCGTGATGAGAACGTTGGTGTCGGGAAAGTAGAACTGCCGCGTTCGCGTCGGCACGTCGGCGGCCAGCTCGAACGATCCGCCCCGGTTCGTGTCCAGAATGGAGGCGAAGACGCTCGGCGAGTCAAAGCGCGGGCAGCAGTACCAATCGATGGTGCCATTGGTGCCCACGAGCGCCGCAGTGTGAAGATCGCCGATAAGGCCGTGCTCGGCGATCGGCAGATAGGGCGAGAAGCCCTCTCGTCCGAATCCGGCGTTCCCCATACCGGCCTCCCTGCGACCGCAAAGCGCACAGTGCCTTGCCTGCACGTGATAGGGATCCTGCGCACAAACGGTCCCCGGAAATTTCTGATCAACCCATTACGCGTTTCTCAGAAGCCGCCGGGGACCTGACCGGTGCCCGACAGGTACTCCACAAGGGAGTCCTGTCGTGGTTGACCGGTCCTGTTTACAACGATTACTCCGTTTTGCGGGCGCGGTCAAGGGGGTCAGCGGACTACCCAGCGGCGGCCGGCTGCGGGGGAAGCTCGAAGCGCAGCAGTGCCCCGGCCTGGTGCGTGCGCAGCTCCGTCTCCACCCCGATGTGCCGGACCTCGCCGCCGTCGTCGATGACGGCCTCGGTCAGTTCGTCGATGATGTCGGGGACCTCGCGCAGCGGCTCCCCGCACAGCGGACAGGTCTTTCCCGAGCGCGCGAGCAGCCCGTCCTGGTCGCAGACGACGCCTGGGACGACCGCCTCCTCGTCCGCCGCCAGCGTCCGGATCGCGGCCAGCGACGCCGCCCACAGCGTCTCGTCGAGCCCGACGGCGCTGGGCAGCCGGGCAGCTTTGGCTTCGAGGATCTCGCCGACGAGCCGTCGTTGCTCCTGGTGTGCGTGGTCCAGGGCGAGCTCCTGCACCTTCTGCCTGATGTCCGCGGGTGTTGCGGTCTCGCGGTCGATGGTGAAGCTGCCGACGAGCCGGTCCCGCAGTTCGCGGGGGAGAAATTCGATGAAGACCGGTACTTCATAGGGGTGGCCGCCGACGACGAGCAGGTCGAAGCTCCCGGTCCCGAACAGCTGCTTCAGCTCGCCGATGAGCCGCCGGTAGTGCCGTTTGCTCAGCTCGTCGGCCTTGTTGCGGACCCGGTCCTCGGCGAGCCCCGCGGCGTAGTTGGGCTTGCGCAGCGTACGGTCGCGGATCGCCTCCAGCTCCCGGGCCTCGTCCAGGTAGTGCTCCCATACCTGGCCGGTCCCCTTGTCCACGATGACCGCGCAGGTGCGGTAGTACTCGTCGAGCACGCCCAGCATCGGACGGACGTACGGATCGGCGTTCACCACGATGCGTTCACGGGTTCTTCGCGGCAGCCACAATTCCTCGTAGACGCCGTTGCCGCTGCAGGAGAAGACGGCGACAGCGCCCGGTCTGTGGGGCTCCTCCTCGATCGATTTCTCGATCTTCGCGATGTCCTCGCGGAGCGAGAGACGTGCGGCGTGCTCAAGTGAGCGGTCCTCCGCGAGCGGCCGGATGAGGTCCAGCAGGCTCGCCACCCGGGTCATGAACGCGCGTCGGCCCGTCCTGCCCGGTTCCGCGGGGACGTAGAGAGAGACAAACGGAAGTCCGTTCCCGTCCAGCCGGAGAATTCGATCGACCTGTTCTTGCGTAATCATCGCCGCTCCCTCGCCGCTCCTGGCCGCTCCGTGAGCCTCGCTCCGCCCCGTTCCAGGTAACGCGGTGGGCGCGGGAGCGGCAACCGCAGCGTGACTCAGTACGGTCACCCCGGGGCTGCCCGCGCCGGGCAGGTCAGGCACTCATGCCTTTGGGGAGCGCGAACTCATGGGGCCGAGTCGCGCGCCGCCAGACCAGGGTGGCCAGCGCCATGACGAAGATCAGCCCGGCCAGGATGACGAGCTCGATTCCCTGGGGATTCCACTTGAACGACCGCTCGGCCTCGGCGGTGACGATGAGAACCTTGCGGACTCCCGCGATCAGGCCCACGACGAGGAAGGGTTCCGCGTCCAGTGTCCGGTTCCTGATGGTGAGGCGGACCGTGTGGAGAAGCTCGGCCACGATGAACAGCACAAGGCTGTTGTCCAGCGTGGAGAGCATGATCGTCGCCTCGTCATAGGGCCCTTTCAGGGCGTCGACGAGGTCGCTCGACACCCACCAGCAAAACGCCCCAGGAGCGTTCACGCTCGAGTTCAGCCGCCGACCGGGCGGAACGGCAGATGGGCGGCGAGCAGGCACCCCGATCAGCGGGCGCACGGCCACGCTCCTGCGCATGGTCGCCGCGGCGGCACCGCACATCTCCCACGCGTGGATCCTTGCCGAGTCGGGCCGCAAGCACACGCTGGGCGTGCCACTGGCAACGGCCGACGGCGAGTTGCGCGCCGTGGCCGACCCTTCAGCTCCTCCGACTCGGCGGACCACGTACAGGCGACGTACACGGTCAATGCCTCGTCCGAGGTCGCCAACGGCACCTGGAAGCTGCGCGTCCAGGACAAGGCGGCGCAGGACGTCGGCTACATCAACAGCTTCAAGCTCACCTTCTGAGCCCTGTCGCAAGCCTTGTCGCAAGCCTTGTCGCAAGCAGCAAAAAGGGCGGCGTGGTGGCGCACCGCACCACCACGCCGCCCTCCCTTCCTCAGCGCATCAGCACTCCCGCACCCTCCCCCGTCGCCTCCGTAGGCAGCGCCACCAGACCCAGGTCCGCGCCGGCCGCGAGCAGCGGGTGGGTCGGCAGAATGCGGACCGTGTAGCCGAACGGGCCCGTGCGGTCCAGGCAGAGCGGCCCCTCGTAGACCCAGCGGCCCTCCAGGTCCGGGCCGCCCGCCGGCTTCAGCGGGGAGGTCTGGGCGTCGGCGATCGCGTCGTCGGAGTCGACGCGGCCGGCCACCGCCTGCACCTCCACGTCGTCCGGCTGTAGTTCGCCGAGGGCGACCCGCACCCGCAGGGCGAGCGTGGCGCCCAGCTCCGCCGTGCCCTCGGCCGCGGCCTCCGCCGCGGCCTCGAGGGACTCCACATGGTCGACGGCCACCTGGGGCCAGGCCCCCCGCACCCGCGCCTTCCAGGCCGCCAGTTCTCGTGCCGCGTCCGCGTCCATTGCCCGGTGGGCGCGGGCGGCGGGGGCGTACAACCGCTCCACGTACTCCCGCACCATGCGGCCCGCGAGCACCTTGGGGCCGAGCGTGGTCAGCGTGCGGCGGACCATCTCGATCCAGCGCTGCGGCAGCCCGCCGGCGCCCCGGTCGTAGAAGCGGGGCGCCACCCGGTTCTCGATCAGCTCGTACAGCGCGCCCGCCTCCAGCTCGTCACGGCGGTCCTCGTCGGTCGCCGAGCCGTCGGCCGTCGGAATCGCCCAGCCGAAGTCCGGATCGAACCACTCGTCCCACCAGCCGTCCAGTACGGACAGATTGAGGCAGCCGTTGAGCGCGGCCTTCATCCCGCTCGTCCCGCACGCCTCCAGTGGGCGGAGAGGGTTGTTGAGCCAGACGTCGCAGCCGGGATACAGCTTCTGCGCCATCGCCATGCCGTAGTCCGGCAGGAAGACGATCCGGTGCCGCACCCGCGGATCGTCCGCGAACCGCACCAGTTCCTGTACGAGACGCTTGCCGCCGTCGTCCGCCGGGTGCGCCTTGCCCGCGACGACGATCTGGACCGGCCTGGTCGGATGCAGCAGCAGCTCCATCAGCCGGTCGCGGTCCCGCAGCATCAGGGTGAGCCGCTTGTACGAGGGGACCCGGCGGGCGAAGCCGATGGTGAGCACGTCGGGGTCCAGCACCCCGTCGATCCAGCCCAGTTCCGCGGCGCCCGCACCGCGCTGCCGCCAGGAGGCCCGCAGCCGCTCCCGTACCTCCATGACCAGCTGTTCGCGCAGCTCGCGGCGGAGCTCCCAGATGTCGTCGTCCGGGATGTCGGCGACGGAGTCCCAGCGTTCGGAGCCGCCGACGGACAGGGCGTCCTCGGCGCGGCTCGTGCCGATCTGGCGCGCGCCGAGCCGGAACACCTCGGGGGCCACCCAGGTCGGCGCGTGCACACCGTTGGTGACGGAGGTGATGGGCACCTCGTCGGCGTCGAAGCCGGGCCACAGCCCGGCGAACATGCCGCGGCTGACGGCACCGTGCAGGGTGGAGACTCCGTTGGCGCGCTGGGCGAGCCGCAGCCCCATCACCGCCATGTTGAACAGGTTGGCCTCGCCGCCCGGATAGGTCTCCATGCCGAGCTGGAGCACCTTCTCGACCGGCACTCCGGGCAGTTCCCCGCGGTCCCCGAAGTGCCGGGCGACGAGCTCGCGGTCGAAACGGTCGATCCCGGCGGGGACCGGGGTGTGGGTGGTGAACACGGTACCGGCGCGCACGGCCTCCAGCGCGGAGTCGAAGTCCAGAGACTGGCCGCCGCTTTCGGGGGGTTCCCCCAGTTCGCGGATGCGCTCCAGGCCGAGGAAGCCGGCATGTCCCTCGTTGGTGTGGAACACCTCGGGGGCCTGATGGCCGGTCAGCCGGCAGTACGTTCGCACCGCCCGTACGCCCCCGATCCCCAGCAGCATCTCCTGAAGCAGCCGGTGCTCGCTGCCGCCGCCGTACAGCCGGTCGGTGACGTCGCGCTCGCCGGGACCGTTCTCCTCGACGTCCGAGTCGAGCATCAGCAGTGGTACGCGGCCGACCTGCGCCACCCAGATGTGGGCGTGCAGGGAGCGCCCGCCGGGGAGCGCGAGAGATACCCGGGCGGGTGTCCCTTCGGGCTCCCGCAGCAGGCTGACCGGCAGTTCGTTGGGGTCGAGGAGGGGGTAGTGCTCCTGCTGCCAGCCGTCGCGGGACAGCGACTGGCGGAAGTAGCCGTGGCGGTAGAGCAGCCCGACGCCGATCAGCGGTACACCGAGGTCGCTCGCGGCCTTGAGGTGGTCGCCGGCGAGGATGCCGAGGCCGCCGGAGTACTGGGGAAGTGCGGCGGTGACGCCGAACTCGGGCGAGAAGTAGGCGACCGCCGCCGGGAATTCGGGCCCGCTGGGGCCGCTGCCCGCGGCGGTGCCGCTGTGTGCCTGGTACCACCTGCGCCCGTACAGGTAGTCGTCCAGGTCATCGGCGACGGCTGCCAGTCTGCGCAGAAAGCGGCGGTCCTGGGCCAGCTCTGCCAGCCGGGCGGCGGACGCGGACCCGAGCAGCCGCACGGGATCACCTCCTGCCGCCTGCCACCCCTCGGGGTCGACAGACTGGAAGAGGTCACGGGTCTCGGTGTGCCAGGACCAGCGCAGATTGCGCGCGAGGTCGCTGAGCGGTCGGAGCGGTTCGGGGAGGACGGGGCGGACGGTGAATCGACGAATGGCCTTCACGGGTCCCACCTTCGCAGGGGAGGTACACATCCGAGGGGACGCACGACGGTGTGCGCCTTTCCGTCACCCCCAGACGGTAGTGCCGGCCCCGCCTCCGCAACCACGGCGCACGGCCGTCCGGCCGATGCCCGCCGGGGCATTCGGCGTGGCGTACGCGCCGCCGGACCGCAGGGAGAACCCTGGTTGACGGTCTGCGGGTCGAACGCCCCGGTGGCCGCGTACCGGGCGGCGATCTCGGCCAGTTCCCACGAGGGATCACCTCGTGGATGCCGGTGAAGCCGCCGGGGGCCCGTGCCGCATCCCCGGGGGACGGCTCCCGGACCCCCAGCGGAGACCCGATCGCGCCCCGCGAAGTCCTTGTGCACCCGCCTACGCCCTAGTAGTTAACAATCCACCGGATTGCCCACCCGAACCCTGTGGGAAGGCTCATTCGGTACGCAGGCACCTCCGCACCCCTCTCAACATTCTTTCCGCCCACCCGAGTGAACGCGGACAGGAGCGGCCATGCCCGGAGCACGCCAGCCGTCGACCGAGCGGCTACAAAGAAGCACCCGTATCCCTAAAACGGCACAACCCGCACAATCCGCCCTGCCCGCACAGCCCTCAGGTGATCTCATGATCGGTCGCATCCCCGTCCTGGACGTCCGCCCCCAAGTCGACTGCGGAAGAAGGCCCGCAAAAGCCGTGACCGGTGAGACCTTCCCGGTCACCGCCACCGTCTTTCGCGAGGGCCATGACGCGGTCGCCGCCAATGTCGCCCTGCGCGACCCGAGCGGACGCCCCGGACCCTGGACCCCCATGCGCGAACTCGCGCCCGGCACCGACCGGTGGGGCGCCGATGTCACTCCGGACTCCGAAGGGCGCTGGACGTACGCCGTCGAGGCCTGGAGCGACCCGGTCGCCACCTGGCGCCACCACGCACAGATCAAGATCCCCGCCGGGATCGACACCGCGCTGGTCCTCGCCGAGGGCGCCGCGCTGTACGAGCGCGCCGCCGCCGGGGTGCCCAAGCGCGACGGCCGGGAGGCCGTGCTCGCCGCCGTCGACGCGCTGCGTGATGAGGCGCGGCCCGCCGCCGCCCGGCTCGCCGCGGCCCTCGCCCCCGACGCCAGAGCCGCGCTCACCCGCCACCCATTGCGCGAACTAGTCACCGCCTCACGCCCGTTGCCCCTCATCGTCGAGCGCCGGCGCGCGCTCTTCGGCTCCTGGTACGAGCTGTTCCCGCGCTCCGAGGGCTCCGTCGTCACCGAGGGCAAGCCGCCCGTATCCGGCACCTTCCGCACCGCCGCCGAGCGGCTGCCCGCCGTCGCCGCGATGGGATTCGACGTCGTCTATCTGCCGCCCGTCCACCCCATCGGCACCACCCACCGCAAGGGCCCCAACAACACCCTCTCCCCCGGCGCCCACGATGTCGGCGTCCCCTGGGCCATCGGCTCGGCCGACGGCGGCCACGACGCGCTCCACCCCGACCTCGGCACGTTCGACGACTTCGACCACTTCGTCGAGACGGCGCGCGCCCTGCGCATGGAGGTCGCCCTGGACTTCGCGCTCCAGTGCTCGCCCGACCACCCCTGGGTGGAGAAGCACCCCGAGTGGTTCCACCACCGCGCCGACGGCTCCATCGCCTACGCCGAGAACCCGCCCAAGAAGTACCAGGACATCTACCCCGTCGCCTTCGACCAGGACTTGCGCGGACTGGTCAACGAGACCGTGCGCATCCTGCGCTTCTGGATGGACCACGGCGTACGGATCTTCCGCGTCGACAACCCGCACACCAAGCCCGTCATCTTCTGGGAGAAGGTGATCACGGACATCAACCGCACGGACCCGGACGTGGTCTTCCTGGCCGAGGCGTTCACCCGCCCGGCGATGATGCACACCCTCGCCGCCATCGGCTTCCAGCAGTCGTACACGTACTTCACCTGGCGCAACACCAAGCAGGAGCTGACCGAGTACCTCACCGAGCTCTCCGGCGACACCGCCTCGTACATGCGCCCCAACTTCTTTGTGAACACCCCGGACATCCTGCACGCCTACCTCCAGCACGGCGGCCGGCCGGCGTTCGAGGTGCGGGCGGTGCTCGCCGCGACGCTGTCGCCCTCCTGGGGTGTGTACGCGGGCTACGAACTGTGCGAAAACGCCCCCGTGCGAGACGGAAGCGAGGAGTATCTGGACTCGGAAAAGTACCAACTACGGCCGCGTGACTGGGAGTCGGCGGAACGGGAGGGTCGCACCATCACGCCCCTGATCACCGCCCTCAACCGGATCCGGCGCCGCCACCCCGCGCTGCAGCAGCTGCGCGACATCCACTTCCACCACGCCGACAACGACGCGGTGATCGCCTACTCGAAATCCGCCGAGGGCCCTTCGGGACCGAACACCGTCCTCGTCGTCGCCAACCTCGACCCCCACCACACCCAGGAGGCCACGGTCTCGTTGGACATGCCGCACCTCGGCCTCGACTGGCACGAGAGCGCACCGGTGCGCGACGAGCTCACCGGCGAGACCTATCACTGGGGCAGGGCCAACTATGTGCGCCTCGAGCCGGGCATCACGCCCGCGCACATCGTCGTTCTGCGACCGTCCCCGCCGATCGGAGGGTCACCCACATCATGATCGTCAATGAACCCGTCCACGACCTTTTCGAGGACACCCCCGCCAAGGACCGCGACCCCGACTGGTTCAAGCGGGCCGTGTTCTACGAAGTCCTGGTGCGATCCTTCCAGGACAGCAACGGCGACGGCATCGGCGACCTCAAGGGCATCACAGCCAAGCTGGACTATCTGCAGTGGCTGGGCGTCGACTGCCTCTGGCTGCCACCATTCTTCAAGTCCCCTCTGCGGGACGGTGGTTACGACGTCTCCGACTACACCGCGGTCCTCCCCGACTTCGGCGACCTGGCCGACTTCGTGGAGTTCGTGGACGCCGCGCACCAGCGCGGCATGCGCGTCATCATCGACTTCGTCATGAACCACACCAGCGATCAGCACCCGTGGTTCCAGGAGTCCCGAAGCGACCCCGAGGGACCCTACGGCGACTACTACGTCTGGGCCGACGACGACAAGCAGTACCAGGACGCCCGGATCATCTTCGTCGACACCGAGACCTCCAACTGGACCTTCGACCCGGTGCGCAAGCAGTACTACTGGCACCGCTTCTTCTCCCACCAGCCGGATCTCAACTACGAGAACCCGGCGGTGCAGGAAGAGATCATCTCGGCCCTGCGCTTCTGGCTGGACCTCGGCATCGACGGCTTCCGTCTGGACGCCGTGCCGTACCTGTACCAGGAGGAGGGCACCAACTGCGAGAACCTCCCCGCCACCCACACCTTCCTCAAGCACGTACGCAAGGTGATCGACGCGCACTACCCGGACACCGTGCTCCTCGCCGAGGCCAACCAGTGGCCGGAGGACGTCGTCGACTACTTCGGCGACTTCCCGGCGGGCGGCGACGAGTGCCACATGGCGTTCCACTTCCCGGTGATGCCGCGGATCTTCATGGCCGTGCGGCGCGAATCGCGCTATCCGGTCTCCGAAATCCTCTCCAAGACACCGGCCATCCCGAAGAACTGCCAGTGGGGCATCTTCCTGCGCAACCACGACGAGCTCACGCTCGAGATGGTCACGGACGAAGAGCGCGACTACATGTACGCGGAGTACGCCAAGGACCCGCGGATGCGCGCCAATATCGGGATCCGCCGCCGGCTCGCGTCGCTGCTGGACAACGACCGCAATCAGATCGAGCTGTTCACGGCGCTGCTGCTGTCGCTGCCCGGATCGCCGATTCTGTATTACGGCGACGAGATCGGGATGGGCGACAACATCTGGCTGGGCGACCGGGACGCCGTACGGACCCCGATGCAGTGGACCCCCGACCGGAACGCCGGATTCTCCTCCTGCGACCCAGGCCGACTCTATCTGCCCACCATCATGGATCCGGTCTACGGCTACCAGGTCACCAATGTCGAGGCGTCGATGGCCTCGCCGTCCTCGCTGCTGCACTGGACCCGGCGGATGATCGAGATCCGTAAGCAGAACCGCGCCTTCGGGCTCGGCTCGTACACCGAACTGCCGTCGTCGAACCCGGCGGTGCTCGCCTTCACCCGCGAGTACAAGGACGATCTCGTGCTCTGCGTGCACAACTTCTCTCGGTTCGCGCAGCCCACCGAGCTCGATCTGCGGGCGTTCAGCGGACGGCATCCGGTGGAGCTGATCGGCGGGGTGCGGTTCCCGTCCATCGGCCAGTGGCCCTACCTGCTCACTCTGGCGGGCCACGGCTTCTACTGGTTCCGGATCAGAAAGGACACCGCGGCCGGCTGACCCCCAGGTAATGAGACGTACCTCCGCGGGGCGGTTTCCGCCGCCCCGCACCGGGCACTCTCCCCTTCATCCCCGCGCGCCGCCGGACAGCCACAGCTGCAATCCGGGACACTCTGCGCATTCTAGGTGTACCCGGGGAAAGGACGCGATGCCATGTCGGAGGCTGCATCCACGCGGACTCCCGTCGCACTTCTCCCGTCGCTCGCCCCTCTGCTGCACGCCTGGTTGCCCCACCAGCGATGGTTCTCGGGCAAGGGCCACCCGGTCACCGGCTTCTCGCTCGTCTCGGCGACCGAGCTGCTGCCGCTGGACGGCGGGCCAGGTCCCGGGCTGCTGCATATGCTCGTACGGGTGAAGCAGCCGGGTCTCTTGGCCCCCTCCTCACAGGACTGCTACCAACTTCTCCTCGGCGTACGCGAGACACTGCCGCCGCATCTCGCGCCCGCACTGATCGGCCATCTGGCCCAGGGCCCGCTGGCCGGGCGAACGGTCTACGAAGGCCTGCACGATCCGCGGCTCGCGGAGCTGATCCTGGAGCGACTGCGCACGCCGGGCGCTCTCGGGACTCTCCGCTTCGACCGGTTCGACCGTGCCCCCGCCATCCCCGCCGATCTCGCCGCGCGCCCGCTGGACGTCGAGCAGTCCAACTCCTCGCTGGTGTACGGCGATGCGTACATCCTCAAGCTCTTCCGCCGCGTTCACCCGGGCCCCAACCCCGATCTGGAGCTGCCGCTCGCGCTGGCCCGCGCCGGGTGCGACCGGGTGCCGGTGCCGGTCGCCTGGTACGAGGCCATCTCGCCCGAGCCGTACACCCTCGGCGTGCTGCAGCCGTTCCTGCGCGGCTCGCAGGACGGCTGGCTGCTCGCGCTGGACTCGCTGGCCGCCGGGGAGGCCTTCACCGACGAGGCCCACGCTCTCGGCCGTGTCACGGCCGAGGTGCACACGGCACTCGCGGGCGAGCTGCCCACCGTGATGCTGCGCCGGCAGCAGGCCGAGCACCTGGCAGACGCGATGGCCCAGCGTCTTGAAGCGGCCGCGCAGGCGGTGCCCGCTCTGCTGCCGTACGTGCCAAAGCTGCGGGCCGCCTTCGACGAGCTGGCCGCGCTGGGCAGTCACGGCCGCGCCTGGCGGGCCCAGCGCGTCCACGGCGATCTCCATCTGGGGCAGACCCTGCGCGGCGGCGGCCCGCACGGCGACGGCCACTGGTCGGTCATCGACTTCGAGGGCGAGCCCGCCCGGCCGCTCGGTGAACGCCGCAGGCCGCAGCCCCCGGTGCGCGATGTCGCCGGGATGCTCCGCTCATTCGACTACGCGGCCCGCACTCACCGACCCTGGAACCCCGACTGGGCGGAGCGCTGCCGTACGGCGTACTGCGACGGCTATGCCGAGGCCGGCGGCGACGATCCACGCGCCGAGCCCGAACTGCTGCGCGCCTACGAGACGGACAAGGCCGTGTACGAGGTCGTCTACGAGGCCCGGCACCGCCCCGACTGGCTTCCGGTGCCGATGGCAGCGATCGACCGCCTGGCCGCAACCACCTGATCCCCCACTGCCCGAGGAGGCCGACCCCCGTGAGCGCCCGACCCCCGTCCCGTAATTCCTCCGACCCCGACGTGCCCAAACAGGTGGCCGACGCCGCGCCCCTGGGGAAGAAGACGGCAGCGCCGAAGCCGCGTGCCGGCGGCAGCCATGGCGTACGGGCGGCGCGGCCGCTCGCGGAAGGTGACCGGGAGCGGCTGCTGGCCGGCGCCCATCACGATCCACACGCGCTGCTCGGCGCGCACGAATTGCGGGGCGGTGTGGAGCTGCGTGTACTGCGTCCGTTCGCGCAGTCGGTGACCGTGCTCGCCAAGGGGCTGCGGGCCGAGCTGCACGAGGACGGCGGCGGTTTCTTCTCGGGTGTGCTGCCGCTGCGCGCCGCCCCGGAGTACCAGCTGCTGGTCGCGTACGACGACGGTACCGACACCGGGACCGAGATCGAGATCGAGGTGCAGGATCCGTACCGCTTCCTGCCCTCGCTCGGCGAGCTCGATCTGCATCTGATCGGCGAGGGGCGGCACGAGGAGCTGTGGCGGGTGCTGGGCGCGCACCCGATGGCTCACCAGAGCGTCACCGGAACCCGGTTCACCCTGTGGGCACCCAATGCCCGCGGGGTGCGGGTCATCGGCGACTTCAACCACTGGGACGGCACCGGCCATCCAATGCGCTCGCTCGGCTCGACGGGCGTCTGGGAGCTGTTCGTTCCCGGCGTCGGCGAGGACGCGCTCTACAAGTTCGACATCACCCGTCCGGACGGTTCGCACACCCTGCGGGCAGACCCGATGGCGCGGCGCGCCGAGGTGCCGCCCGCCAACGCCTCGATCGTGACGGAGTCGCACCATGTGTGGCATGACGAGGAGTGGATGGCGCACCGCGGCGACCGGCCGATCCACGAGGCGCCCTTCTCCGTCTACGAGCTGCATCTCCCCTCCTGGCGCCCGGGCCTGACCTACCGCCAGCTCGCCGTCCAACTCCCCGCGTATGTAAAGGATCTGGGCTTCACGCACGTGGAGTTGATGCCGGTCGCCGAGCACCCCTTCGGCGGATCGTGGGGCTATCAGGTCACCGGCTTCTACGCCCCGACCTCCCGGATGGGCACCCCTGACGACTTCCGCCATCTCGTCG
Source organism: Streptomyces sp. NPDC000880 (assembly GCF_053599675.1). NCBI lineage: Bacteria > Bacillati > Actinomycetota > Actinomycetes > Kitasatosporales > Streptomycetaceae > Streptomyces > Streptomyces sp. NPDC000880. The sequence continues at coordinate 50,054 of NZ_JBSFMS010000039.1, forward strand.
ACGCCCTGCACCGGGCGGGCATCGGCGTGATTGTCGACTGGGTGCCGGCGCACTTCCCGAAGGACGACTGGGCGCTCGCGGAGTTCGACGGCCGCCCGCTGTACGAGCACGAGGACCCGGCGCGTGCCGCGCACCCCGACTGGGGCACCCTCGAGTTCGACTACGGCCGCAAAGAGGTGCGCAACTTCCTGGTCGCCAACGCGACGTACTGGTGCGAGGAGTTCCACATCGACGGGCTGCGGGTGGACGCCGTCGCCTCGATGCTTTACCTCGACTACTCCCGCGAGCAGGGCGAATGGACGCCGAATGCCCACGGCGGCCGGGAGAACCTGGACGCGGTCGGCTTCCTGCAGGAGATGAACGCGACCGTCTACCGGCGCTGCCCCGGCGTCGTGACGATCGCCGAAGAGTCCACGGCCTGGGACGGTGTCACACGCGCCACCCACCATGTCGGCCCGGGCGGCTTCGGCGGCCTCGGCTTCGGCCTGAAGTGGAACATGGGCTGGATGCACGACTCGCTGGGCTATGTCTCGCACGAGCCGGTGCACCGCAAGTTCCACCACAACGAGATGACGTTCTCGATGGTGTACGCGTACAGCGAGAACTACGTGCTGCCGATCTCGCACGACGAGGTGGTGCACGGCAAGCAGTCGCTGGTGAGCAAGATGCCCGGCGACTGGTGGCAGCAGCGCGCCAACCACCGCGCCTATCTGGGCTTCATGTGGGCCCACCCCGGCAAGCAACTCCTCTTCATGGGCCAGGAATTCGCGCAGGGCGCGGAGTGGTCGGAGGGCCACGGCCCGGACTGGTGGCTGCTCGACCCGTCGTACGCGGCCGAGGCGGACCACCGCGGGGTGCGGCATCTGGTGCGCGATCTGAACACCGTGTACGGCGCCACCCCCGCGCTCTGGCAGCGGGACACCGACCCTGGGGGCTTCGCCTGGGTGGACGGCGACGCCGCCGAGGACAATGTCTTCGCGTTCCTGCGCTACGACGCCTCGGGTTCGCCGCTGCTCGCCGTGTGCCACTTCTCGCCGGTGGTGAGGCACGAGTACCGGCTCGGTGTACCGGACGCGGTCCAGGCGTGGACGGAGACACTCAACACGGACGGGGCGCGGTACGGCGGCAGCGATGTGCTCAACCCTGACCCGCTGAAACCGGAATCAGTGCCGTCGCACGGCCGCCCGGCGAGCATTCAGCTGACGCTGCCGCCGCTGGCGACGTTGTGGCTACGGCCGGCGTAAGCTGCCGCGCCCGGACGGGCTTGCCGTGCTTTGCCCTCAGTCGCCGGGCAGGCTCGGCCGAGCCCGTCCGGCGATTGAGGAAACCACCCCCAGATGCTGGGTGGCACGGGTGAGCGCCACATAGAGGTCGTTCGTCCCGTGTGGCGAGCCGGAGCGGATCAGCTCCGGCTCGACGACGATCACCGTGTCGAACTCCAGGCCCTTCGCCTGCCGCGGGTCAATCAGCACGACAGGCCGGGTGAGATCCGGTTCGGCCCCTTGGCCGGCACCGGGCAGCTCGGCCGCGAGGGCGGCGTGGAGCCCGCCCGGGGCGATCACCGCGAGCCGTCCCTCGTGGGGCGCCCCGGCCACCCGCTCGGCAACGGTACGGGCCACTTCGTCCGGGGACACGGCCGCCTCCCACGGCTTCACGCCCGTCGAGCGCACCGAGCGCGGCGGCTCGAAGGCCGGGTCCTCGCTCCGCCGCACGTCCGCCGCGAGCTCCATGATCTCGGCGGGCGTACGGTAGTTGACCTCGAGGCGGGTGTGCTGCCAGCGGTCGCCGACGTAGGGCTCGAGAATCCGCTGCCACGAGCCGCAGCCCGCCGCGTCGCCGGTCTGGGCAGGGTCGCCGACCAGGGTCATGGAGCGGGTGGGGCAGCGGCGCATCAGCAGCCGCCACGCCATCGCCGAGAGCTCCTGCGCCTCGTCGACGATGATGTGCCCGAAGGCCCAGGTCCGGTCGGCGGCAGCGCGTTCGGCGGCGCTGCGGTGGTCGGCTTCCTCCTGGCGCTCCGCCATCCGCTCGGCGTCGATGATGTCGTGCGCGGCGAGCACTTCGGACTCCTGGTCCTCGAACTCGTACGTCTTCGAGCCTTCGGAGAGCTCCAGCACGCCCTGCGCGTAGGCGATCCGCTCCTGCCGCTCGGCCTCTTCGGTGGCCCGCTCGGCGCTGTTGTCGACGCCGAGGAGCTCGGCGGCCTCGTCGAGCAGCGGCACATCGGCGGGTGTCCAGGGACCGGCGGTGCGCCGGACCAACTCGGCTTCCTTATCGGCGAGTTGCGCCTCGGGCGCGGCGAGGAAGTCCGCGACGAGCTGCTCCGGTGTGAGCGGGGGCCACAGCTCGTCGATCGCCGCGTGCACCTCGGCACTGGTGGCGATCTCCTTGCCGAGCTGGGCGATGTCGTCGACGCCGAGGAGGTTCGGCCCTCCGAAGGGATCCGCGCCGAGCCGGTCGGTGAGCTGGGCGGTCAGCGCGTCGATGATCCGGAAGGCGAAGTGCGGCCGGGCGAGATTGTGCGGCAGCCCGGTGGCACGGGCACGGTCGCGGGCGTCGTACGCCATCTCACGGTCGAGCCGCAGGATTCCGTACTCCTCATGGTCGATCTCCAGCGCGGGTCCGGGCAGGGTGTCCTGGCCCTCGTGGTCCGACTCGGGCACGGACTCGGGCAGCGCCTGCCGGTCGCGTACGACACGGGCCAGCACATCGGCCATCTCTGCGCGGCCCTTCACCTCGGCGGCCTCGGGGGTGTCGGTGCCGGTGGCCCGTACACCGGGGCAGAGCTCGGCCATCGTCGACAGCAGCACGCCCGTCTCACCGAGCGAAGGCAGCACCTGGCCGATGTAGCCGAGGAACGCCGGGTTGGGCCCCACAATCAGCACGGCGCGCCTGGCCAGCTGCTCGCGGTGCGCGTAGAGCAGGTACGCCGCCCGGTGCAGCGCCACCGCGGTCTTCCCGGTGCCGGGCCCGCCCTCGACGACGAGGACACCGTGCCGCGGCGCACGGATGATGCGGTCCTGCTCGGCCTGGATGGTCTGCACGATGTCGGCCATCCGCCCGGTGCGCGCGGCCCCGAGCGCGGCGAGCAGCACGGCGTCCGCGTCATGCTCCTCGTACCCGGTGCGGGTGGTGTCGGCGAGGTCGAGGATCTCGTCGTGGAGGGCGGTGACGGTCCGCCCCTTGGTGGTGATGTGCCGCCGCCGGCGCAGCCCCATTGGCTCATGCCCGGTGGCAAGGTAAAAGGGCCGGGCGACGGGCGCGCGCCAGTCGATGAGCAGCGGGGTGCGGTCGGTATCACCCTCCCGCATTCCGATACGCCCGATGTGATGGTGCACGCCGTCTTTGAGATCGATACGTCCGAAACACAGCCCGGAGTCCACTGCATTCAGCCCGGAGAGCAGCCCGGACTGCTCGGCGACGAGCACATCCCGCTCGACCCGGGTCTGCCGACCGGTGCTGACCTGGCCGATCGTCGTCTTGACCGCGGCTTCGGCCTGCTCGCGGAGTGCATCGAGGCGCTCGTAGAGCAGGGAGACGAATTGCTGCTCATTGTGCAATTCCTCGGTTGACAATTCAGCTCCTGACGCGATATGGTGTCACCAATGAACTCCTCCATGCGCTTAGTTGTGCATGGACGTGAAACACTCAATATTCGCAGACGAATACCCCGGCCGTCAATTCGGCACCGGGGTATTTTTTGTGCGCCGAGAAGATCCGGTGCGCGAGCGACTGACGGTCTGCGGCGCACGGCCGGAGCTGCGGCCGGCGGGCCAGCGCCATGCGCTCTACGGCACGGACGGTTTCGCGACCGCGTGGGTCTGAGACGTCGAACCGGGCCTCATTCACGACCTGGCTACCGGCCGCTGCCATGCCCTGCCCGCTCTCTACACCGCGCCGACTCCTGCGTGGGACCCGCGTCGTACGCGAGGGTGCTTGATCAAGATCGACGCTAGGCTTGGCGGCAACGTCACGCTGGAGTGTTTGATGCGCAAATGCCTTCCGGTCTTCACCATTGTGTTGGCTACGGCAGCACTGATCGCATTGTCGGGTTGCGACAGCACCCCGCTCGAAACCAACACCGCAGCCGCCCGCGCCGCTACGCCGACGGCCGAGGAGTTCTCCGGCCAGGTCGACGTGGGCGGCGGTCGGAAAATCTATCTACGCTGCAAAGGAAGCGGAAGCCCCACGGTCATTCTGGAATCCGGGCTCCACGACTCGTCCGACACCTGGAACGTGACCGATACACAACCGCCCGTGCCGAAGTCCCCAGCGGTCTTCCCAGGTGTCGCAACGTTCACCCGTGTTTGCGAATACGACCGGCCCGGAACCATCCGGTATACGAAGCCCCCCACACTCACCGAGCGCAGCACGCCCGTGACGGGCCCGCGTTCCCTGACGAACATGGTCCGTGACCTCAACAAGGTGCTGACAGCGGCGAAAGTCCCCGGCCCGTACCTACTCGTCGGCCACTCCTTCGGAGGAATGGTCACGCGGTTGTACGCTCAGATCCATCCGAAGCAGACAGCCGGACTTGTCTTCGTCGACGCCTTCGGAACGAACATGAAGCCGTTCTTCGGCAAGGACTGGACTTCCTACCTGGAGTTACTCAACCATCCCGGTACAGCCCTCGATACAAAACGCGGATTCGAGACCATTGACGTCGACGGTGCAATCGAAGCAGTTACCAGAGCGAGACCCATGCCGGAAATACCCCTCGCCGTTGTCAGTAAGACGAAGCCCTTCGCCTTTCCGCCCGGAAGCCCGAAGTCTCTCCTGACAACTCTTGAGCGGGCCTGGCCGAAAGTTCAGCAGGCACTGGTGGATCTGGAGCCGCAGACCCCCCATTTCCTGGCCACGGGAAGCGATCACTACGTGCAGATCCGTGATCCTGACCTGACGATCAGCGCAATCAGGCTTGTCGTCGGCCGCGTCAATAGCGGGTCACCGTCTACGTAGGTGGGCGGACCCAACGGTGACCGTGGAGGCCGTATGGAGGGCGCGGATCTGGTGCTTGGGTTCTGCCACGGTGACCAGAGTGGGGGCGCTGTTCGATGCGCGCTATCGAATTACCGGGGCACTCGGCCGCCGAGCCTTCGGTAGCAGATGAGAGCGGCGGCGAGGCCGGCGAAGGCGAGAGAGTGCTCGGCCTTGCGTTCGTAGCGGCGGTGCAGGCGGCAGCACCCGGACGGCGGTATCCCGCCCACCAAGGGCTCCAGCCCCACTAGACCCGGACTTCGCAGGTCGTCGTTTCAGGTCTGGGGCCAGCGGGTTCGCGTGATGTCTGTTTCGAGGAGATCGAGGAGGTGGAGTTGGAC